>JAAUQL010000164.1 GCA_012033595.1 Cyclobacteriaceae bacterium
AACTTTCAGATAATGAATTAGATGCAATAATTATTGTAAATACATACCACCACATTGATAATCGGATTGAATATTTTAAAAAGTGCCTGAAAGGACTCTCTGATAATGGAACACTGATGATAGTTGATTTTAAAAAAGACAAGGAAATAAACTTCGGACCACCATTGACCATAAGATTTCAGAGAAGAATGTGAAAGAGGAATTAAAAAGAGCAGGTTTTAAAATTATATCTGTAGATAAATCATCTTTGACTTACCAGTATATAATTGTCGCAGAAAAATAATGCCTAAGATTTTTTGATTTCATGCTTATGAATTGATAATTTCATAACTAAGAAATTATATTTTCATGCTGAGAAAATATTTTTCATAAGCAGGAAATTTAGATTAGAACCTTAACAAACAAAGCTATGCATCCTTCCAAATCGACAGAAGAATTTGAAAAACTGGTAAAAAAGAAATTTGATATTTACAACAGTCTGTTTCTGAATTTGCCTTACAATAAGGAGAAAAATGTAGGTAGCCTGATTCCTCTTTTGCACGATTACAGCAAAAAAGGTTTAAAAAGCGGAGAACATCCACAAAAAATATTGGATAGCTTTTTTAAAAAAATATGCAAACATTGAAAACGAAGAAGAAAAGATTGATTTCATGTTTAGAGTGGTTCAATATGTTGAACGACAGGTTGTTTTGTTTGATAGTGTAGAGGATGCTGCTTTTAAAACAACAAAGGATTCAGGTGATGATTTATCAATCAAGGACTTTTTCCAGATTATTGAGAACAAAAAAGATGGTAACGATATATCCAAGCAACTTTCTGATTTTAGTGCAAGGATTGTTTTTACAGCTCACCCTACTCAGTTTTATCCGCCGAATGTGCTTGATATCATTACAAGGTTAAGGCCATTGGTAGAAGAAAACAATATCAATCAGATTGATCAGACTCTTCAGCAACTGGGCTTAACTTCATTAATTAATACCGAAAAACCAACCCCGCTTGATGAAGCCCGCAACATCATTTATTACCTAAGAAGCATTTATTACGATGCGGTTGGTGAAATGTATGCATCTATTAAAGAATGGATTAGAGATAAAACATTTGATAATCCCAACATTATAAAATTTGGATTTTGGCCAGGTGGCGACAGGGATGGAAATCCTTACGTAACAGCCGAAATTACAAAGGATGTAGCTGATGAGCTGCGAATGACATTGATGAAATGTTATTATGAGGATGTGAAAAATCTTCAAAAGAAGCTGACATTCAGAGGAATTGAGGAAATACTTGACGAGCTAAAGAACAAATTATACAGTTGCATGTTCAGTTCTGAAAAATACCTTAATTATGAGGAAATAATTTATCCGCTTCACCAGGTAAAAAAGCAGCTAAAAAAGAACTATTATTATTTGTATAAACAAGAGCTTGATTTGCTTATCGATAAAGTACGAATATTTAAAACCCATTTTGCAAGCCTTGATATCAGGCAGGATCACCGAATGCACAAAAAAGTGATTGAAGCTGTTCTTAAAAAAGAAAATATTATTAAAGAAAATGTTGAGGAGTTAAAAAGAGATGAGCTAGTTGATTTGCTGCTTCACAAGAAGCTTTTGGTTGATTCGCAACAATTTGAAGAAGACATTGTTAAAGAAACCATCAACAATATTCATCAGTTAAAAGCCATTCAAACCAAAAATGGCGAAGAGGGCTGTAACAGGTATATTATCAGCAACTCAGAGAATATTTTTTCAGTACTTTTTGTTTATGCCCTTTTCAGATGGTGTGGGTGGGAAAACCAGGAAATTACTTTTGATATTATTCCACTTTTTGAGACGCTTGTTGGAATGAAAGCTTCAGAAGAATGCATGCAGGAATTGTTTGAACTTGATAAATACCGTGCTCATGTGGCCAAAAGAGGCAACCGACAAACGATTATGCTTGGTTTTTCTGATGGAACAAAAGATGCCGGGTATATGAAAGCAAACTGGGCAATATTTGAAACCAAAGAAAAGTTATCCATTCTTTGCAAAAAGTATAAAATTGAAGCTATCTTTTTTGATGGTCGAGGTGGGCCACCAAGCCGCGGTGGAGGAAAGACTCATCGCTTTTATGCAGCACAAAGCGATGTTATTGCTAATCGGGAGATTCAGTTAACCATTCAGGGTCAGATCATTACGAGTAAATACGGTTCAAAAGAACAGTTTACCCACCACTGCGAACAGTTATTAACAGCAGGATTGTCGAGGAATATTTTTCCAAAGGGAAATGATATTTCACCTTCGGCAAGAAAAATTATTGAGGACCTGGCAAACATTAGTTATGATAAATATGCTGCATTAAAAGCGCACGATAAATTTTTACCCTACCTGGAGAACAGAAGCCCGTTAAAATATTATGCATATGCAAAAGTAGCCAGCAGACCAGGAAAGCGAGGCGATAATAAAAAACTTGAATTTTCTGATCTGCGAGCAATATCATTCGTAGGGGCCTGGAGCCAGCTAAAACAAAATGTGCCGGGATATTTTGGGATAGGAACGGCCATTAAACAATTGATTGATGATGGCAGATGGGAAGAGTTGAAAAAAGCCTATGATGAAACAGCTATTTTCAGGGCCTTGATACTTAATAGTACCATGTCGCTTTACAAATCTAAATTCAGATTGACCAGCTACATGGCTGAAGACGAGGAGTTTAAAGACTTCTGGAATATTTTACACGATGAGTTTCAACTTTCTAAAGAAATGATGCTTCGTTTATCGGGCAATAAAGTTTTAATGGAAGAAGAGCCTGTCAGCAGGGAATCGATTAAAATAAGGGAGAAAATAGTTCTGCCATTGCTTGTAATTCAGCAATATGCTTTACAAAAAAGTAATACAAGGTGCTGATAAAAAGGAAGTTTATGAGAAAATAGTGACCCGCTCTTTGTATGGGAACATTAATGCAAGCAGAAATTCGGTTTAGAACTATAGAAACCTGTCAGTGTGCGAAGCTTCTGACAGCGTTTCAATAACTGTTTGCAAACCTTGCCAATAACAAGTCATTAGGCATTAAGTCATTGGTTATTAGTTAATTTGTGTCGCGCTTCTGCAAATGACGAATGTCCATTAACCAATGACTAAATTCTACCAAAAATCAATCAATTTTACATCAAAAATTAATACAGAAAAAGGTGGTATTTTACTACCCGAACCATTTTACCCCAGGCCAGTTCGCTTGGGATGAAAAACTTATAAGGAAATCTTCGCCGGCTTTTCGATTGTTTCCGGCTGAGCCCCTGTTGTGATCTCTTTTGTTTCTGTTTGCCATTTCTAATTTCGTATTGCAAATACAAATTTATAAAATTGCATCAAACAAAAATGTATTGTGTTTCCGTGGTACTAAATCCGTCAGGTTGCTCCAAGTTTACAATAAATAATAATGCTTCTGATGAAGCTGTACTTTAATCTAAAACTACTGCGGCTGGACGGATAAATAAAAACAGGCATTTTCTCAAACCATAATACTTTTTTTAATTGAAAGAAAAAACAATGCGATGAATGGAAATGTTAAAAGTTTCAACACTTAATCCGCGAGAACGGTCTCTTAATGCTATCAGTAACTGCTCACAATCCTATATCAATTCAAAGATTATTCTCCTTAAACAGCCTTAACCTCTCATCGAGCATCTCAAACTGTGAAAAATCAATTTTCGAAACACTAATTCTAATTCCTTCCAGTTTTTCACTTCCGGTTGAATCCAGTGGTAGTGCGCTAATTCCGTAGGCGATTAATTCTTCAACCAGTTCACTGCCTGAAAAACCCGGGAAAGAAGCCGTGAAAAAGAAACCATCCGAAATAGGCTGGTCCAAATCATGAGAATATACAATCTCAAAACCATTTTTCTGAAATATCTCTTTTAAAATTTTCGCTTTTTCACCGTAAGTTTTTACCTCGTTTACAAAATTATATTCTCCCGAATTGATTGTTTTCAACAATGCTGCCATGCCATACTGTGCAGAATGGCTTGCTCCTCCTGTTGTGCTGTAAATAGTACCACTGGCAATACAATCTAAATAATTCGATGAATCATAAAATTCCAATAAATTATTAAAGTTTCTGTTGGCTAAATCATTAGAAACCAGTAAAAAACCTATTCGCTGACCTGCGTAACTAAAAGCTTTTGACGAAGATATTGTCAGGCTGTAATTGTTGGTGTATTTTGCCACGGTGAATTGAAATGGTGGTTCCCCCAGAACTGAAATGTCTTTTCTGAAATCCATACCAAAATAGGCTAAATCTTCAAGAATCACTACATCGTATTTTGTTGCCAACTCTCCAATTGTTTTCAGCTCTTCTTCGGTGAAACAAATCCACGAAGGGTTATTAGGGTTCGAATATAAGATAACGGAGATATTCCCCTGTTCTAAGTATTCTTCAAGTTTAGGTTTTAACTTTTTCCCCGATAGTTGTATACATCAAAAGCTGCTGTTTTTTGCCCTAACATGCGCACTTGCTTTTATGTACAGGAAACAAGGATCCAGAAACAAAATAGTGTCTTTTTCTTTTTCTTTTCTTCCGGCAACTAAAAACGTAACCCATGCAGACATTATTGAACCAACAGTTGGTATACAGTTTACCGGATCAATAGTGATATCCAGAAAGTTTTTTGCAAACTTCGAAATTTCAGTTTTAAGTTGTGGAATTCCATCGAAAGGCGGATAAACCGAAGCACAATTTTCATCGAGAGCTTTTTTTTCTGCCTCTATGGCAATTCCCGGAGCTTTTAGTCCCGGAACTCCCATTTCTAAGTGAAGAAAAGGTTCTCCGGTTTCCCGCTCCAAATCGTTTGCCAACCTTAGAAATTGGCGAATCGACGCTTTTCCAAAACGTCGACCTGATCCTTCGAGGTCACCTGCACGAGACAAGCATTGAAAGTGTGGTCGCGGCACGAGGAGCGGCGTTGAAGGTCGCAGCTGGCGCCGCCTACCAGACGCGACGCTGGCCCAACCGCGCGCACTACCTCACGATCGACCGTGATCAGGTCGCGATCTTTCCGATTCGCTACGAAGACACGCCCACCGAGATCTGGACGGTTGATCCCAGCCTGTTTCCGAACGGACCCGGCTACGAGGGCCGATTTCCGCTTCCGCGTGCCGCCGCCACACCCTCGCGGCCGTCAGCCGCGCCACCGGCTGCCGGTCCCGTCCATTTGCCCCGCTTCCGGAGCAACGTGGCCAGCCGGCATGGCCTTCCGTTTGTCGGCCGCGATCAATTGTTGACGGAGGTCGAGAAACTGCTGGACGCGGCCGAGGCCGAGTTTGTCTTGGTGCTGCATGGCCCTCCGGGCGTCGGCAAGAGCGAGTTGGCGCGTGAAGTCGCTCGGCGCCGGCGCGACCGCTATCCGGGCGGGACGTTCTTCGTCGATGCTTCGAACGCCGAGCTCTTGCTCGACCTCGTGCGGATCGGCGCCAATCACCTAGGCCTTGAACCGCCTCCCGGCGCTTCGCTGCTCGAGCGTTGCGAGCAGGCACTGCTTTCGTTCGGCTCCGTGCCGACGCTGTTGGTTTACGACAATGTGACTTCGTTCGAGGCCATCGCGCGCTGGCTGCCGCC
>JAAUQL010000067.1 GCA_012033595.1 Cyclobacteriaceae bacterium
TTAAGAGTTGCGTTCAAAAAAAAACAGTAGTTTTGACGAACACTAAACAAACCAGACAGAGTTTGTTTTACACTCCCGGTTTTACCTTCTATTTTCATTTCTCCATTTAGTGCAGCTTCTCTGCCATGGGTAATGATGGTGTGGATCACTACTTCATCGGCAGAATATTCTTTCATAATGTATATTTCTTTGGTGAAAGCTTCCTTTCCGCTGATATGCTTGTCTCCATGGATATTCCACTCAATATCATCACAAACATGTTGGATAATGAAATCTGCATCACCAGTAGCGAAGGCAATGTTGAAATCCTTGAGGAATTGTTTGCGAGGTGCGTTTCCGCAATCGGGGGATACTGTGATTTTTGTCATGGGACTATTCCGGTTTATAGATTCAGGCTTCACAAACTTCTTTAAAATAGCCCAGTGCCTTCGGCCAGGAAGTATCAAACATTTGTTGGAAAGATTCATCAACGGTCATGATGATTTCAAGCTTTGTTATTGTTTCACTCACTTTATGAAAGCGATATTCTTCCAGAGATCCAATCCATTTCTTCATCATTTCGTCTGTGAGATCAACCTCTTCATTCTGAGGATTGACCATGGCAATATGTTTGGCTTTTATGTATTCATTAGTGTCCAGTTCTTCAATGATTATTTTGGTTCCACCATGGCAATGATCAAAAAAGGAAATATGACCGCCTTTCCTCCACTCGCCTTCATAGGTCATTCCCTCGCCCCATGCTTTGGCCCAGTCAGCATATACAGTTTTGTCCATTATTTTTTTAAAAACAAAATCACGGGGTTTATTGATTGCAATAGCGTATGTAAGTGTTTTCATTTTATATAAAAGTTTTTGGTGTCCATAGAGAATCACATTTTGGGTTGCATCAGGCTCAACCTATTGCCTTCGGTATCTAAGAAAGATACATAATCGCCAAAACCGGGAATAGCGTGTGGTTCATCCAATACCTTGCCTCCATGTTCGGTTATTAAATGCATCTTTTCTTTGATGTCAACAACACCCATCACAACGGAAGGATATTGTGCTGGCCAGTCTTCTTTGTAGGGGAACATGCCACCGTCTATGGCTCCTGCTGGTTTACCTGGTTTTGCATCTTGCTCACAGGTGGTGAGCAGGATGTAGCCGCCCATTTGTGGCTCCAGAATTTTATATTTCCTGCCAAATACGCTACTATAAAACCGACATGCTCTCTCGGCATCGTGATAGGGTAATTCAAAGTGCACTACAGGATTCATAATTATCATTTATAAGGTTATTCCTCAGGCATGTTTTCCCAATCAAGATGAACAATATTCCATCGGTGACCGTCAAGATCAATAAAGCCCATATTGTACATCCAAACCTGGATTTCAGTAGGACCAGAAAAAATTTCTCCACCTGCATTATTTATTTTTTTGGCCATTTCGTCCACATAGGCCCGATTTGGTGCATCTACAGAAATGAGTAGTTCACTCCCTCTACCTGTATCTGAAATATGATGCGAGGCATACTTTTCAAAATCTGGTTGAGCTACCATCATAACAGGTACCTGACCGATATTAAAACCAACCATCCCCGGGACATCTCTTGTCGATTGAAATCCCAATGACAGGAAAAAGTCTTTGCTTTTCTGCAGATCTTTAACCGGGAGGTTGAGCCATAACTCTTGCTTTTTCATTGTTCTTTATAATTTTCGCTAAAGCTACGAGTTCCTCAGGAGCATTGCGCAGTGTGAAACCGACTAACTAGGGGGTTGATCGCGACAATTTGATTTCCTACCTTTCCCTTATGAAAAGAATCTCTTTAATTGCCCCTGAAGGCGAATTTAGCATCGTTAATCTCGACTTATCAAGGCAATTATTTCAGTGGGTGAATGATAACTCGCCAACTGCGATCTTTGATATTGAGATAATCGGCTTGTCCCCGGAAGTAAAGCCAACAGGACAGATATATTCTGTGAAAACTGACAGGCTGGTGCATGAGGTGAGACAAACAGACGTAGTAATCATACCGGCTACTTTCGGCAATCCTGAGGAAGTGTTAAAAATGAACCAGGAACTTGTCCCCTGGATCATGAAGCAATATAATAGTGGAGCTGATCTGGTCAGCATGTGCGTTGGTGCTTTTTTTCTGGGTTCCATGGGTTTGCTGGATGGAAAACGCTGCTCTACCCATTGGGCATCTGTCAATGATTTCAAACAGCTATACCCACATGCAATCCTTGAGGATGAGCGAATAGTGTCAGAATCTGATCGCATCTTTACCAGCGGAGGGGCTCTTGCGTTTACCAACCTGCTCATTTATTTAATGGAGCGGTATGCAGGACGAGAAATTGCCATAATGGCGGCTAAAGCCTATATGATCGATATTGATCGGGTGAGTCAATCTCCTTTTGCCGTGTTTACAGGCCTAAAGACACATCAGGACAATGAAGTACTGAAGGCACAAGAATTTATTGAATCTCATTTTCAGGAAAAGTTTACCGTGGACGAGATATGTAAGGAAGTCGGACTAGGAAGGCGTTCTTTTGAAAGAAGATTCAAAAATTCCACTGCCAACACGATGTTGGAATACCTCCAACGTGTGAGAATAGAAGCTGCCAAAAAAGAACTGGAGCATGGCATGAAAACCATCTCTCAGGTGATGTACGATGTGGGTTACGCCGACACTAAAGCCTTCAGGGATGTGTTTAAAAGGTTGGTTGGAATGACTCCCATTGAATACAAAAACAGGTACAATAAAGAAGCTGCAACCTATTGATTTTCGCGATTAATATGGAAGATAATCTCGACGAAATACTGCTAACATAAGCAGTATCATTGCATAATGTAGTTTACTATCTGCTTATTCTATAGCGGTTCTCATTTGCTGCCCAAAGCCGCCTCTCATGTTCTTCGATATATTTTCGAAAATCATCTGGCATAGAGAGATGCTTATTATACTCATCGTAAAAATGCATATCCATACTGAATATGATGGTTTTGGACTTAACGATCTTGAACGAAATATCTGCTTCCAGTTCCATTGGATTGACCGTTATTGTTGCAGAGCCGTTCAGGTATCGCATCCACGAACTATTATAGTCCAGTTGGTCGATGTCTCTCCAGCCTTCTATCCGGAAACCAACAATGAAATCTTGCAAGCTGTCCTCTTCTGTGGAAATATGTACAGCCATACTGCTATTTTCGTGATTGCTTACCTCCAGAAGCGTCCAAACACCCCATTCCGCCAACAAACCAATTTGCATACCGGTAGAATTTGTGTAAAGGTTATTGTTTTGCTCAAAAAATAATGATAAGTCTTTTTCTGATAGGTAATCCATATTGTCCCAAATTTGGTTAATAATTTTGAGGAACAAATCTAAGTTTAAACAATAGTAGAAAATTACTGCCCACAATACCAGGAACGTTACCAATACCTTGCACAATTCACGCAACTTTGATTAGGACGATAATTATAATCCTACTTCGACAGATGGTTTCTCTATTTGTAGCAGGTGATATAGACGGGATCGCATCCTGCGGGATTAAAATTAAATCTTCATGAACTTTCCATGAATATCCTCTCCATTTCAGGAGAAATTTCAAATAATATTTTTGAGCAAGAAATGATAATGCTACAAAAGGCTGATTATCAGCATATAAATTCTATAAGAAATGCACATGCCTTCGGTCATTATGGTGCCACAGTGCAATGTTTAACCTACTTTACCTTAATATAACCATTAAAAAATCCGTGTTCATTATTTAAACTATCCTTTGTTAGCTTAGCGCAAAAATAGATGACATGGAATACATCTTTCCGATATTCGACACCATATTATCCAGAGAAGATAAGGTAAAGTTGCTCAACCAAAATCCGATAGTTATATGGTTGTCGGGTCCTTCGGGTTCGGGTAAGAGTACACTAGCCAGAGGACTGGATAATGCGCTCTATGAAAAGGGATATCTTACGCAATTGCTGGATGGTGATAATCTGAGAAGCGGCATAAATAATAATCTGTCATTCGGGGCAGAAGACAGAGTCGAAAATATCCGGCGAGCTGCCGAAGTGGCAAAGCTATTTGCTAATTGCGGCATCATTGCTATTTGTTCATTTATCAGCCCTACAAAAGAAATCCGTGAATTGGCAAAAAAAATAATAGGGGATAGTTACGTTGAGGTATTTATCAATTGCCCCATTGAAGTATGTGAACAAAGAGACGTCAAAGGATTATACAAGAAAGCCAGGGCCGGAGAGATTCGCAACTTCACCGGAATTGACGCACCATTTGAAAATCCTGAAAACCCGGATTTTGAAATTAGAACAGACCTCCATTCCATTGATTTTTGTCACAATCAATTGTTAGAAAGCGTCATTGAAAAGATAAAACTATAATTATAGCAATGCATAAATATCATCTATCTCACTTAAAACAACTGGAAAACGAGGCTGTTTTCATCATGCGGGAAGTTGCTTCTCAATTTGAAAAACCAGTCCTGCTGTTTTCCGGTGGCAAAGATTCCATCGTAATGGTTCGGTTGGCACAAAAAGCATTTTGGCCAGCCAAAATTCCTTTTCCACTCATGCATATCGATACAGGTCATAATTTTGAGGAGACCATCGAATTCCGGGACAATCTTGTTGAAGAACTTGGCGCGGAATTGATTGTTGCTTCTGTGCAGCAGTCAATTGATGAGGGAAAGGCCGTGGAAGAGAAAGGGCCTAATCCAAGTAGAAATAAGATTCAGACCGTCACTTTGCTGGATGCTATCGAAAAACACAAATTTGATGCAGCATTCGGAGGGGGTCGAAGAGATGAAGAAAAGGCCAGGGCCAAAGAACGTTTTTTCTCACATCGCGATGAATTTGGTCAATGGGATCCTAAAAATCAGCGACCGGAGTTGTGGAACCTTTTTAACGGTAAAAAGCACATAGGAGAACATTTCAGAGTATTTCCGCTGAGCAACTGGACAGAAATGGATGTATGGCAATATATCGCGATAGAGCATATTCCTATTCCGCATATTTATTATACCCATGAAAGGGAAGTTGTTCGAAGAGATGGATCATATCTGGCAAATTCCCCATTTATTACGGTAATGGAAGGGGAAAAGGTTGAAAAGAAAATGATCAGATTCCGTACCATCGGCGATATGACCTGCACAGGAGCGGTGGAATCGAGCGCCAATAAAATTGAAGATATCATACTGGAAGTTGCGGCGGCCAGGGAAACTGAACGAGGGACAAGAACAGACGATAAGCGATCTGAGAGTGCCATGGAAGACAGAAAAAAGGAAGGTTACTTTTAAAGAATTAAAAAATGATAGATACTATAAATGAATTTTCCACAGCAGACTACCTCAACATGGATCTTCTGCGCTTTACTACCGCGGGATCGGTAGATGATGGAAAAAGCACTTTGATAGGCCGGTTGCTTCATGACACCAAGTCAATATTTGAAGATCAGCTTATAGCTGTTGAGCAGGCGAGTAAAAAAATGGGGGATCACCAGGTAAATCTGGCGCTTCTTACCGATGGTTTACGCGCTGAGCGGGAGCAAGGCATTACCATTGATGTAGCCTACCGATATTTTGCTACTCCAAAGCGAAAATTTATTATTGCTGATACCCCCGGACACATCCAATATACGAGGAATATGGTGACGGGTGCTTCGACAGCAAACCTGGCTGTAGTACTGGTGGATGCACGCCATGGAGTGGTAGAACAAACACGACGACATGCATTTATTGCTTCATTGCTTCAGATCAAACACTTGCTCATATGTATCAACAAAATGGATTTGGTCGAATACAAAGAAGAGGTGTTCAATGACATCCGGGAAGATTTTGACGATTTTAGCTCAAAATTGGAGATACAGGATATTCAATATATTCCAATCAGCGCTTTAAAGGGCGATAATGTCGTGGAAAAATCCACTAACATGCCGTGGTATCAAGGTTCCACATTTCTCTACACCCTCGAAAATGTGCATATAGCCAGTGATTATAATTTAGTAGATTGTCGCTTCCCTGTGCAAATGGTGATACAGGCACAATCTGAAGATCAACCAGGTTTTAAAGGCTATGCAGGAAAAATAGAAGGAGGCATATTCAAACCGGGTGATGAGGTGATTGCACTTCCATCCGGATTTACAACTAAAGTGAAATCAATTGACACCATGAACGGCTTGATGGATGAGGCTTTTCCGCCTCAAAGCGTACTAATGAACCTGGAGGATGATCATATAGATATTAGTAGAGGGGATATGATCGTAAAGCCCAACAACCAGCCACAAATTGGACAAGATATTGAGATGATGGTTTGCTGGTTAAATGAAAAGCAGATGGTGTTAGGAGGGAAATATGCAATAAGGCATACTACAAAGATGCCAAATGCATAATGAAAGCCATTAGATACAAAGTGGATGTGAACACACTACATAAAATCGAAGATGACTTGACACTGGGGTTGAATGAAATTGGACGGATTCTCGTGCGCACTACGCAACCATTTTTCTATGATAGTTACAAACAAAACCGTGGGACGGGTAGTGTAATTTTGATCGATGAAGATACCAACAAGACGGTAGGAGCCGGAATGATTATTTAGATTTTGTTCACATTGTCAGGTCAATCACCAAAAAACAAAAGTCAAACAATGATCATAACCCAAAAGCCAATTCCTCAAAAGCACTTTCGATTTTGATGTTCCGGTACTGGAATTGATTTGAGATTTGTCAATTGAGAATTGGGCTTTATCAGTTGCACATGAACCGGCGCTAAGGACGGACATTATTTATCCTTCTGAAATTCGCAAACATGTAGCATCATATATCAATAATATACTGATAATGGCAATCCTTCTTATAAAATAAGTTATAGCCTTATCTTTGAGTATAAAGCATAAGTCAAGTTTCACATCACCAACAATCGAACTAGCTGACCAACCCATCCACGAAATCCAGGTTTTACCACCTGGATTTTTTTTTAGCCCACTGCAAATCTGGCAATCCTCCTGCTGTTTCTTAAACTTAATATTTCATTAAAACTGTCCGATCCAATGGAGTAGGATCACCATAAGGCATTTTTCATGCTGTTTCAGTCAATTGCATTGTGGTAGTCAGGTGGTGGCTGAAGGCTGAGCTGATAGCAGATGTCTTTGCTCCGCCTGCCAGCGGTGCCTTGTACCTTAGCGAAAGTAGAGGTCTTAGTGATGGATTCAGCCTTGAAAAATAGGAGAGGGGGGATAAAAAAAGCCGTCATATATGACGGCTTTTTAAAGATGCTCTTATTCCTTTAGCGAATTGATTAATTTGTTCCGTATTCGGCGTTGTTAGGATTGAACTCCATCCACCTTGGATTGTTGTTTTCAGTATCTGAGCACCATCCGGCAGTTGCGTCATTAGGACCAAACGCGCCACGATAAGTGGTTGGTGTAAACCAAGGATCCAGTTGACTGAAATCAACCTGAGTTTTATAAGCTATAGGCACCATTTTAGGCATAGTCATTTTAGTTGCCTCAGGATTGAGTCCTAAGAACTGAACTGCAAATACTCTACCTTTGGCCGGTACATAACCATTTTTCAGGAAGTTATACCTTGCTTCTTGTGCAGCTACTGTATTGATGGTACCACAACCATCCAAAACAAATTGAGTTTCAGCAGTTAACAAGTTTCTTACAAACATTGGATTAGCATTGAAATTATCAAAAGTAGGCTCATTAGACATCCTGATAGCAGTTGGCCATCCACCGAGCAGCGAGTTAGCTAATTTCATATTGCTACCTTCTCTGATATGTATAGCGGCACCGAATGTAGCAGGTAGCGCTGATGGCAACAATGGCCATGGAGTTGGGTTGGTTGCATTGTTGATTGATCCAATACCAGTGATATTACTGAAAGAAGCTGTAGTAGTTGCACCACCATTGCCTGGAATGAAATCGCAAGAGCTACTAGAGATGATACCATCTGACTCAAATCCATTTGATTGTGAATTGTCAGCCAATGTTCTTGCTCTAAGAGCAACACCAAACTGAACCCTGCCTGCATATCCCTGATCGAGGTCAAAATCATCATCAGTACCTTTGAAGGAGTATAGATATTTCATATCTACATCGCCACCAAACCATTCAAAGCCATCATCACCACCTTCTGAAACCTGAATGTGATCCATAACAGTGTAAACATTTCTCTGAATGCCACCCATAGTCAGGGAGTTGGTTTCATTTCCTCCACCTCCACTAACATCAATACCAGCAAATTCGATACGAACAAAGCTCATAGCCGAAAGTGGCGCAATTACTGAGTTGTCACCTCCATAAGGCACTTGTTCTTCGCCAGCAAGGAAACCTTCCAAATTGCTTACACCTGATCCGTTGCTAACAGTAACTAATCCGTTACCAGCAAGCAAAAGTCCACCCCAATCTCCACGAGCACGATTTCCACGCGATTTTCGTGAAGTAAAAACAATCGGACAATCGCAAGTACCTTCTGCATTGATGGCACCTGTTTTGGTGATTACAAGAAAACCTGCTTTATCTCTGTCAAGAACCTTGTCAAGAGGAGAATTACCTTTCACAATAGTACCTGGTTCGATAGTTAGGGTTGCTCCATCTTTTACACGAACTTTGCCTCTAAGAATGTAGGTATTATTGCAAGTCCAGGTTACATCAGAAGTGATAAAAAAATCACCGCCGTTTTGATTTCCAATAACAACAGCAGTACGGTTTACCGGATCAGGGCAATCACAAGATTCTCCAATGAATGCGCCTGTTCCAACAAGCTCCTCCGCAGGTGTCACCGATTCGTCAGGATTACAAGAAAATGCAGCTCCCAAAAGGAACAGCGCGATAAAATAATTTTTAATTGTGTTTTTCATTTCATTATGGTTAAGATAAAAGGAATAAGAGTTGCTTTTTGTTTTTGATTATTTATAGGTTTTTGTCTAATTCGCTTATTTAAAAGCCGCTGCTTTTGTACTGAAAGTTACATAAGTAATCCGACCAAAATCATCTTCATACATTAAGCGTTCTTTAAAGTTTGTTCATATAGCTTTGCAACAAACTGCCTAAAAAACGAATCCTAAACTGATGGTATAATATCTTCCCGGAAAGAACTTCTGATGTATTAAATCCAGCTCATTGGCCTCTTCTTTTGCATTGATCTGAGATGGAGGTGGTGTATATTTTTCATCCCGATTTCTGTCGAAATAGTACATTACGGGCTGGTTCAATAGATTTCTTACACTAAACTTTAAACCAAGGAATGGAAATAATTTTTGCCGTATGGTCAGGTCTAGTAAATGCCTGGGTGCTTCGTAAACGCCGGAACTTGAAAATTCTCTAAAGTTAAATACTACCGTATCTGCGGGGTATGAAAAATCTCGAGCCCATAGATTGAAGATCACTGGGGGAACGATAATTCTATTGCCTATAATGTTGTATTGAAGTGAGACGGTTGTGTTTGTTTTGCTATTATCATAATACAGGCTCACATTAAATGTGTAAGGCGAGGTGCCGGTAAGCGATCTATTGATGCCAGGAGCAAATGGATACTTTACCACTTCAATAGAATCCCACTGAACTCTGTAAAAGGCCCGTTCCAGAGAGTCAGAAAGTTGAATTCTGCTTCGCAATAGAGAGGCGTTCATTATCAAAGAGAAGTTTTCAAGTTTGGGCGAAATAAATGACAGGTTCTTGCGCAGCTCTAGTTCTACGCCAAAATTTTGTGCTGATTTTGAGTTCGATAAGAAAAACTGATCCGCTAAAAGGTCTGTATTTGGGTCTAGAAGTTCGTCTGTGGCCAATTCTATAGGATCAGTGAATTTTTTGTAAAATGCCCCTAAAGCAATCATTTCGCCTTTGCCACCGTAATGTTCGATTCGGATATCGGCGTTTTGAATATAACTTGGTTTCAGAAATGAATACCCCACTACGCCATATCCTAGGCTTAAATCGTACGAGTTAGCCGCTACAAGTTCCCGCTCAAATGGTCGATTGATGGTCAAACCATATGAACTTCTTAACTTAAGCCTATCGCTAAAATTGTAACTTAAATTTATCGATGGGAAGTAGTCAAATGTTTGATTCGTGGGGGCAAGGTATGATTTCTGAGCGTCAGTAATGGTAGAGTCGAGACCTATGGGGACAATGTTTTGTTCAAAATATTCTACTCTTACCCCGCCATAAGCCGTAAATTTTTTGTTGGCTGTATGATAATTTAGTCCTATATATCCAGCATAAAGTTTGGTTCTGGAATCAAATTCAATATTGAAATCACCTAAAGTTTGTTGTAGCGTTATTCCCAAGCCATCACTTTGGATCCATTCGTTATAAATGGAATCGGCTTTGAACATGACGGGGGTGCTGAAGGTGTTGCTAGTTGGTATTTTGCCACCCACATTTTCCAATGAATAGTAGTTTGTTGAGAAATTTCTCTGCTTATCTTCTCCGTAGGCTCCGACCTTAATGTAGAAAGAATTCGATAAGTTATATTTCAAGTCCAATCGACCTGTATAAATATCTTCATTAGTGTTTCGATAAAAGAGTACAACGGGCTGGGTATCGAAATTAAAATTGTTTGAACCGGCCGAAGTCAGGATATATGAATTATTGGTCGTATCCTGAAAATAGTTCAGCGCTCTTTCACTTGGCAGGTTATCGTTATTGGAGGTATAGCCCAGCAGCCATCCGATTGTATTGTCTTTCTTTTCACCCCAATTATGGTCTCCTTTCAAAAAACTTGTGAAAACAGTACGTTCGTTGTAGGTATAGTTGATCTGATGCTTATAAAAGGTAGGCCATTCCGAATAGTCGTTTGGATCTACAAGATCCTGATATCCTCCTTCTCTTACTGTGATCCTTTCCGTGCCGTCCTGATTAAAAAATGCTGTAAACAAAAGATTATTATTTTCATTCACTTTCAGATTGAAGCTTTGAAATCCTCCAATTCGATTATTGGTGATGCTGATGGTGTCTTTCCAATATTGACCTCTTGATACTTTAAATTTGGAAGAATCTGTAGGGTCTATTGAAGAAGCAAGAAGTGAATTGATCTCACTTACTCTACCAGTGGTGGTTGATGTGTAATTGATGGAGCTCGCAGAGCTCAATCTCGATTTTCCGATTTTCCATGAATCATAGTAGTTTACTCCCAAGCGAATATCGGGTCGAATATTTCTTTTGTGCAAATTCCAATTGGGCCAAATTTCTCTTGCAGCTATTGCATTTTTTTGAAAATCGCGCTGAGTTCTTAAGCTTCCGGTAGCCAGCCTGTCCGGAAAACCCGACGGAATGCCCCTGCTGCCATCATCAAAACCCCATAAGTCAGTCTTACTTGGAGAATCGACAAAGTAAAAATTACTGTTTGTGGATTCTTGAAGGTAAGACAGGCCACCACTAATTTCCAATTGCTTCCGTGGCAATGATTGCTTTGTGACAATATCGACAACCCCTCCGGCAAAATCAGCTGGAAGTTCCGGTGCCGGACTCCGGTAAATCAATATGTTGTCAATCATTCCACTAGGAATCAGATCAAGCGAAAAAGCTCTTCCATCAGGCTTACTGCTGGGCGCCTGCATGCCGTTCAGAAAGGTGAAGTTGTATCTATCAGGCAAACCCCTGATTTGCATAAAATCATTAATCACCGTTACGGACGCGGCACGTCTTATAACATCAGATGCGTTATTGTCGGCTGAGCGGATGATTTGCAAGGTAGAAATACCAGTCACGTTGAGTTCTGACTCCTGAAATTTACTTACCATGGCTATATCATCTGTGTGAATCAACCGGTTTGACCCAAATACCGGATCTCCCACTATAACTACCTCACCCAGTTGTACAGAAATCTCCTTGAGCCTTGAATTTATGGTGGTTAATTGATCTTTAGTGACGACTACATTTTTGATGGTATCTGTTGCATAGCTGACCATTGAAACAAGTAAGGTATAAACACCGGGTTCAATGTCTTCTATTATAAAATATCCATCCAGGTCAGAAGAGGTGCCGGTCGCAGTTCCCATAATCATAATATTGGCTCCGGGTAGGGGTTCTGCCAATTTATCATCTAAAATCTGACCTGTTATTCCGCTTGTTTTGGCTTGCTGTAGGTATAAGGAGCAGTTACCAGAAAGAGGAAAAACCAGTTGGAGCAATGCAAAAAGAATGAAGATTACACTTTGATTGAAAAACTTACACTTGAAAGCATTCATGTTGATATGGATAAAAAGCTGCAGCAAAGATGCCGGATAGTTTCGTTTCTTACAATGAAGGGAAAGGAACTTAAAGAATTGTTTACAATGGTAATACTGCGATAATTGTTTAATTACAAATCAGTGAATTGCGTTTAACAATTAATGATTGTGATACCCCCGGATACAAATTCTCAAAAGCGGATTGCACAAATTAGCTCAAAAAATAATTTGTGACTTAAAAAAGTTGCACCCTGCAATGATGCTGTAAAGTCCTGATTATGAGTCATTCTAAAAAATGTTTCTTTCAATAAATGAAATATCTCTAAATGTTCAGCAGGATATTAGCATAAATTTCTGATGCAAAATCTAAAAATGATTAAAGTTGTATCTAAATTTGTTAAAAAAATCTTGAAACTATTAAAAAACATAACCTTTCAATATTAATAAATTATTAACAAATCGTAAAACCAATCGCCATGTATTATTTCAATGTTATCTCTAGAAAAATTTATGTTTTTGTTGCACTTATTATGCTTCTTTCAAGTTGCCTTGAAGAAGATGTTACGCCTTCTATTGCCGATGCGGTCAGTGAGACTGAAGGTATGCTTGTTCCTGTCGAAATTATCATATCAGGAAGTGATTATTGTGGTGTTGAGCGAATAGATTCGATCGACAATACGCACATAAAGGTCTCATTCGATGGAAGCAATTGCATAGATGTTTACAAAAGGTATGGATCAATAGATATGTATTTGGTAAATGGCAAAGACTGGAAAGATAAAGATGCCGTTATCAGCGTGGTGTACTCTAATTTTCTGAGTGAGCGAAATAACAAAAGAGAGGATAGAAAGCTGCCAAGTGCCATTTTGATCAATGGAACTGAACTAATCACAAACCTGTCGGGTGGCGATATGGATGAATTTGATAATGGTACTATAGATTTCCTTCAAAGAAGATATGTTGGTAAAAATCTAACGGTTGAATACAACAATTCAGGCTATCCCCGATCAATAAATACCATCATCATGAGGGAGTTTATTAATACCGGAGACGAAATTCAGATGATCACCAATGGAGACGGCAAGGTTGATAATTATGAAAATGTAGTGGAATGGGGACTTGATAGCGAAGGCAAAGAGTTCTGGAATGTGATAGAAGAACCCATTGTAAAAAAACTGTGCAACAGGAGGTGGTTGATGGTAGATGGTATAAAGACAAAATACTTCAGGAAAAAAGCAGCCAGATCTAAAATATATGGTGTTGATGAAAATGGCAATGAAGTAAATGATTGTAATTCATTTGGTTTCAAAGAGGAGTGGACGAATGAAAAGGGTATTAAGAAAAGTGAAATTTGGGGCTATTACGAATAGCATAATAATTCGTTCGATTATCTGAAAATTATGTTTCTGTAATGATTGAATCTGGAGCATTGTATGGAAAATTACAATTAGTAATTTTCCATACACGATGCTGCTGAATTACTTGTGATAAGAAAAATATACACCAGGATAAGTTCTATTGAACTGTTGTCCAAAAGTTTTGCCTCCATGATTTTTAAGATTGCCGGGATGCTCTCCGGCTATGTTTTTATTTTTGTTGCGCTACGCGTTACGAATATAGAAGCTTATGGAGCCTTTACGTTGACGCTGGCCTCCATTCAATTGTTGTCTATGTTGGGCAGGCTTGGATTTGACCTTTCTATTGTGAAGCATGTTTCCGTTTTCAGAGACGGGCAAGACGGTATAAACCTCATTAAAGAAGTATATACCAGGGGACTAAAAATCATATCAATTAGTGGAATAATAATCTCTGTTTTATTTTTGCATGCAGCGATTTTATCGCTGTTGAAATATTCCATGACCAGACGCTGGCCAGGTCATTCAGAATTGCATCCATTTCTATTATTCCAATGATTTGGCTGTACTATAACGCCGGTACCCTTCGGGGACTTAGCAGTATTGCCAAATACAGCAGCCTTGTCAATCTGGCATTTACATTTGGCTTAGCTATTTTATTAATTTTCATATCATTTGATATGGCCAACAAGCTCGAGTGGTCTTATGTGATTGCTACCTTCATCATTTGTGTGATCAGTTTCTTTTGGCTTGAAGGTGAGGTAAAATTGACTAAAATCAAGAGCTACGCAAAATTAAATAATCGGGATTTATTAAATACTTCGTTGCCAATGCTTTCGGCAAGTGCTATCACCATAATCAACGGGTGGAGTGATACTTTGATTCTGGGTATGCTTACCAACAACGAACAGGTTGGAATATTTCAGATTCTATTGAAAATGGCAGGGATTATCAATATTGTACTCTTTTCGGTCAATAGTATTTCGGCTCCTAAATTTGCTCATTTGTATGTAAACAACCAGTCTAAACTACAATCTTATGTGTACAGCTCTACAAAGCTGATAGTCATTACAGTTTTTCCAATTTTAATTCTATTGTTGATAGCCTACCAGCCAATTATTGATATACTGGGCGGTTCATTCAATTCAACAGATTACTTCTCAGCATTTGCCTTCCTGTGTTTCGGTCAGTTGTTTAATGCCTTTTGCGGATCTGGGGGGCAGCTGCTATCCATGACGGGTTTTCAGACACTCAATAGAAATATAATTATGTTTTCTACCGTGATAAGTATTGTTTTTAATTTTCTCATTATTCCCTATTATGGCATACTTGGGGCGGCATTTTCCAATATGATAGGTCTGGTACTTCGAAATCTTCTTTATGTGATTTATACCAATTCGAAGCTAAAAATCAATACAGTATATAATCCTATGCACGATATAATAAGAAAGTTGGGCAAGTCTAAAATGATGAAATATGAATAAAATTGAAATCGCAATTATAGGAACACAAAAATCAGGGACGTCATCCCTCAATAAATACCTTGCCTTACATCCCGAATTTGTTACTCACAGCAGTTTGGAATTTCCCTATTTTGTTAATGATGAACTTTATCATAAGGGCTATGAACACGCAATGGGTGAGTATTTTGACAATAGTGAGCTCAATTCAAAGATCATAATTAAAAGCGTCGGCATCATTTACGATGAAGAAGCATTACGCAGGCTTAAAGATCACAACCCGGATGTGAAAATTATTATTACACTTCGCCATCCGGTTGATCGGGCGTATTCTGCATATTGGTATGCCTGTAGATATGGCTGGGAAAAGGAACCATCATTCGAAAAAAGTCTATGGCAAAAGAGCCAACAAGAAAATTGGATTGGAAACCGCTTTTGTGATTATATCAATCGCAGCGAATATTCAAAACATATAAAAACGGTGTATGACCACTTTCCGGAAAGGCAAGTGTTGTACTGCTCGCCGAAGATTTAAGGAATAACCCCGAGCAGATGTGCATTGATATAATGGAGTATTTTCACTTTGCACCGCAAATCCGCCTTCCAAAAGTGCAGCATCATAATAGCGCAGCCATGCCGCGGATTAAGACTTTATCGGTTTTACTATCCGACAGAAATCCGATAAAGAGATATTTGAGGTATATCATCCCGGTAAAAACCGGGCGAAAAATCAAGAACATGATTAGGAATGCGAATGAGAAGGATTTTAAACCGCCTAAAATGTCTCCCAATACCAGGAAAATCCTGCTTGATCATTTTCAACCATTCAACAAGGAGCTAGCGCAGATGATAAATAAAGATCTCAGTTTATGGAACAGATAGTTGACAATTCATTCGCGATAATTGGTGGCGCAACCAAATCAGGGACTACTTCACTATTTAAATATCTTAAAGACCACCCCGAGGTGAGTGGTTCTTCACTCAAAGAAACGAGATTTTTTCTTGATATTGATTATCCTGTTCCGGCTATCCACCATTACAATGGCAGCCTTTCGAAATATTTTGAATTCTTCAAGCAAATAAGCAAAGATCAATTGCTCCTGGAGGCCACGCCTGATTACCTGTATTCTCTTGGTACCCCGGAAAGAATAAAATCAAAAATTAGCAATTGCAAGCTGGTATTTATACTGAGAAATCCTGTTGACAGGTTTATTTCATGGTATAAATTCAGTAAACAAAACAACAGCATACCCTCCGATACCTCTTTGGGCGATTTCTTTAAAATGCAGGTTGATGATGAAAAAAACTATTATGAACAGCATCGTATGGTCTTGATGCAAGGCAAATACTCCGAATACTTAAATAATTATTTCGAGTGTTTCGATCCAGAAAAAATCTATGTATGCTATCTGGAAGACCTGGAAGCGGACCCATATCAGTTCATGAACAAAATATGCGAATTTCTACATATTGAATCTGGATTTTATAAGGATTATAGCTTCATTGCTCAAAATGTGACGATAGATGTTAAGAATCAGAATCTACATCAAATATATAGGAAGCTTAGCGCGTTGATTCGAAAAAATGTCCATAAAAATGTAGTAGCTCATGGTCTTTTGAAAAAAATGAAGAAAAGCCTAATTCCCTTCTACCTAAAAGCAAATGAACGGGAAGAAAAGGATCGGGTTGAATTTTATAAAGATGAAATGCGCCCTCTGATAGATTATTATTCGGAAGAATTGGAAAGGTACAAAGAGCGGTACAGGGTTTTATTGCATGCTTAATGAATACAGCGTCACATCGATCCCGGTCAACTACGGCAATTGTATTTCTGGGTATTATTGCCTTATTCATAATGATTTTTTGGGTTGCCAGGCAAAATTTATGGGAAAGTACATTTAATTCTTTATGGGCTTTTTCCTTTGCCATCATGATCATTATCATTATCAGATATGCTATTGTGGGTAAAGTATATCATCCTGTTGTGCTGCTGGGCAGTAGCTACATTTTGCTGCTAGGTGTAGGCTCTGTATTGTTTCCTTTGTTCCGCGGACGACCGTTAAATGACTATACCTTGAATTTGATCGGTCTCGGGTTTATTTCCTTAATCACTGGGATATTTCTCGTCGAAGCAATCGGACTGCCAAAGTCTGTCAACAAGCAGGAAACTAAGATTCGCTTCGTCGAGATTGTTTATATTTTCGCACTGCTGGGCCTTATTTCTACCTTATTGATGTTTCTGAGGTTCAAGGGTATTCCCATTTTAGCTGCCAATCCAAATGAAGCAAAGGTAAATTTTCTTGCAGGCAATGGCATACTTAATCTCTTTTTTAAGGGAATGCCCATATTTGCCCTGGCCATGCTTTACGTACAATTTCATTCCGGAAAATCGCTTTTCCTGGCTCATATATATTGCATGCTGATAATCGGTTTTATTCTTGCGGCAGGTTATCGTTCTACGACCTTGATATCGCTGGGTGAATATGTATTCATGTACCTGATCCTTACCAAAAAGAAACTGAATATTCCTGCCATCATCATCACCATGGCAGTAGCCATTTTATTTCTGGCTTTTTTAGGCTCATATAGAAGAGGAAAACCGGGATTTTCCGGAGCGGTAGATGAGATTGATATCGTAGTTAATGCCAGACCCATGATGGTAGAACTCATAACAAGGAATTTTTCAACGCTCGATTTTTTTAAAGGAAGCCTTTATTATAATGATTTTAAGCGGTTCTTGCCTGGCACACAAGTCAATGCCAATGTCGATTTAAAATTCGCAATTTTTCAGAATGCAGAGGCTATGCCTGAAATAGCAGGTGTTACTCCAAGTATAATCGGCGAAGCATATATGAATTTTGGCCAGACAGGCGTATTATGGGTAACATTGCTGACCGGCGCCATTTCCGGCATTTTTTATGTGAGTTTTCTTAAAAAGCAAAACTTCCTTCGCACTACATTATTTCTTACGCTTGTGTTTGGTCTGGCTGGGGGTATTCAATCCGGAATAGGATTGAAACTTATTCACTTAACTCAATTTTGGTTTTGGGTTATTGTAATAGGGGTGATAGTTGACAAAGAAAGCATAAATCAACACAATGAGTCGAAACAAAATTAAGTACTCGTTTATTATCCTCGCGATACTTTCAATCCAATTGATCTTCAGATCAGCATTTGGAGAGGAGCCTAAGGGCATTTATAGTTATGGTCTTGGAAGGAACTATATAAATTCTCCATCATTGCAACTGCCCTATATTGCTGGAATGACAGCAGCCTTTACCTGGCAAGAACTCGAACCTAAAGAAAACCAATATGATTTTAATGGAATAATTGAGTTGCTGGATTGGGCAAAAAAGAATGACAAATTGCTAAATATAGTACTGGTTGCCGGAAATAAATCACCTGAATGGTTGTACTCCAAAGACATAAACTCCATTACCTGGAAAAGAAGATGGAAAGAAGATCAGGCAAAAATGCACAATGAAGAATTTAACACTGAAAAGTCGCCGGTATTTTGGGACGATAAATACCTGGTTTTGTGGAAAGATTTAATTACTGCCCTTTCTGAAAAAATAGCTCAACATTCCGCCTTAGGTTACATCGTAATTACCGGAGCCACGCCAAAGGACTATACCACTGGAACAGTAATCAGATACGATGAAGATTGGAACAAAATCATTGAGCTGGGATATACACATGAACTACATCTTAAAGCATGGAAATCGCTGATAGACCATTACATTGAGGTATTTAAAGATAATGATTTGGTATTGGCAGTCGGGCCTTTAAGGCCTGCCAGTGCCGATTTGCGGTTGTCCGAAGAGTTGATAGCCTATATTGTAGAGCATAAGTGGCTTAATGTATCGTTTGTTTCAGTTATACTCAATGATACCTGGTTTACTACCAGCAAAACCTGTATTCGCTTGAGGAACCTTTTAAAAGATGCTTCTTCGCATGGCCATTTTTTTGGGTATCAAATGAATTATAGCGTTCAAAGAATGAATGGTTTTAAAAATGATTCCAATAAAATAATAAAAGATTTTGATAGATGCCTTGCAATAGCGATCGAGGATGGCGTTTCCTGGATCGAAGTCTGGCATCCGGATGTAATTCAACCTAAAAGTACCGGAATTGCAAATCCCACGTTTAAAGAAGCCATCGAAAAAGCAACTACTAAGCGCTCAACGCAAAATTGATTTTTTTGGCTTTTCCCTTTTTTTAGGTATGATTTCGCGGTAATGCGCCATGAGGTCTGCATAATACTGACTTGCACCAAAATTTTGATTCACAAAAGAAAATCCGTTTTCAATCATCAATTGGTACTGGTCTTCTTTTAGTTGGAGAGCTTCATTAATTACTTGAATGAATTCCTCCTGCGAATTGCTCGTGAATTGTAAACCATTCTCTCCATGAGTTATCAATTCCGTCATTCCGCCAATTTTGGCAGCTACAGGAGGTGTTCCACACGCCATCGCTTCAATAAGAGTCAATCCAAAAGTCTCGTACGTAAGTGAAGGCAAAATGAGAAATTTTGCCTTTTGAAGATGTGGCATCAATTCATTTGGACTTAAAAATCCTAAAAGAACGATATTCTTCAAGCTATGCTGGCTGACATACTCCAATATTTCAGATTTCATTGGGCCATCTCCTGCCAAATACAATGGAACATCAGGAAAATTTTTCCAGGCTTCCAGCAAAAATTTAATTCCTTTTTCTCTCGATAATCGACCTACATAAATAAAGAAATCGCCTTTTTC
Organism: Cyclobacteriaceae bacterium; assembly: GCA_012033595.1. Lineage (GTDB taxonomy): Bacteria > Bacteroidota > Bacteroidia > Cytophagales > Cyclobacteriaceae > JAAUQL01. The sequence goes on from JAAUQL010000067.1 coordinate 19,743, forward strand.
CCTTCCTGGCGTGTATGCATCCAGGTTAACAAAGTTATATAGCTTGTATATTTTATCTGCCAGCTCAGGTTTGTACTGAATATGCTTATCCTCCACAAAACTACTTACGGCCAGAAAGCGATCAACGAAATGCTCGTATTTGTAAATGGTTTTCCTGATCAAACTTTCAACTAAAGAAATCAAACTGTATTTAAATGAACTCTTGTTACATCGCTTCTTGAGTACATGAAAGGGATTTCCGGTTGAGGGACAAAGCTCACAAACATTGTTGCCTGCATCCACCATCTGATACATCGGGCACAACATTTTATACTCATGCAGTGTCATTATGACCGGGATCTTATATTTCTTTAAGACAGGCAATATCGAGAACGTAAGCCGGCTTTGAAAGATATGAAGATGAGCTACATCCGGCTTTTCAACTTTGAGTAATCTACTCAACTTTCTTTTGGCATCTAGCGAATACAAATAATCTATAGTCCTTAAAATGCTATTAAGAAATGATGCAGAGTCATAGGGCTCAGTATATTTTACAAAATACTTGTCGTAAGCTGATGGATAATTTTTAGGATGGACGGAGCTGAAATAAATAACCGCTTCACCATGCTTCGCTAGTAGTTCTCCAGTGTCTAAATACACCTTATCAGCCCCTCCGCGCAAATAATGAAAATTATTGATTTGTAGTATTTTCACGAGTATTAGAAATGTAGCATATTGGCAATGGTGTATTTTTTCTGGTTGTCATGATATTTTTTATAGCTGATGATGCCCTCCACTGCTTGTTTAGATTTAGTTTCATGCATACTGTAAAGCAGCGTATTAATTAGAGGGATATTATTTTGCGAGCGGTAGTGCATGAGCGCTGTAGCCTTGCTTTTAATGGAGCTCACGTATTTGTATTCAGCATCGTGAATCGGAAAGGTGCACCACGTACTTCGGTAATATAGAATTCTTGTATTTCTAAATTGCCGCACTACATTTTCGGTTGCCTGAGCAAGTATGGCATGATCTGGCGTATTGTCGTTGGGTGCGGTAGTTAAAACAAAATCATAGTTTCCCATCAAGTGTTTTTGAATCAATTCCTCAAGTTCATTTTGATGGTTATGCAGAAATCCGTCAGGCAGAGTATAATAAAATTTGCGATGAACAGATATGCCTTGCAGTGCTTTATTCGATTCTTCAGTCCTGATATCCGTAATATTTTTGATGAACTTACTTTTCAAACAATTTTTGCCGTCTGTTAAATAGATGATATCAATTTTTTGCCGGTTGCTTTCTTGCTTGAGGAAACCATAAAGGCCAAGAACTTCATCATCAAAATGAGGTATCAGCAACAGTATTCTTTTTCCATCCTGGAATAATGGCCTTGACAGGAGCAAGTCGTTGTACACTAAGGTGTACTTACGTACTAAGAAGTGCGTCCAAACAAATGAAGCGTATAGAGAAATGAAGAACGAATTGGAATGAATTATGCCTTTCAAAAACTGTTTCATTCATTAAATATTACGAGCAGCCACTTTATGCAACCACAACAGTTGAATGTTGATCTTCCGTTTGCAATTGAACTTCAGGTTTAGAAAGGCTTTGAAACAACCTATCATATTGATCAGCTACTTTTGTCAAATTATGCGCTGACTGAATTTTGATTCTGTTGTTTTGTAATTTTTTAGTTTCTTTCGTCTTGTCCAAACTATTCACATATTCGGCCACGGAGCTCTTATCTGAGAAATAGTATCCATCATCTCCCAATAGTTGTCTATTGCAGGTATTGTCGAGGGTACAAATCAGACTATTGGAGGCAATTGCTTGTAGCAAATGATGGTGGGTGCCGCCCAGCGAATCGTTATGAAAATAGATATTTGAAAAGTAACGCAGGTTATTCATCATATCGGCATTGTCAGGAACTCCGATAAATTTGATGCGGTCATCACAAAATCTTTCTTTGAGAAGCAAACCAAATTCAGAAAAGTAATTGCCAACAATAACCAAATCTCTATTGGTGTGGGTATCGCAAAAACCTTGAAGTATGGTTTCCAGATGGTGCCTGGGGGCTATGTCTGAAATGATCAGATCATAACCTAATGGTTTAAGGTCGTAATTGGAAACCAATGAGGCATTAGGTTTGTCAAAAATACCCGCAGCATTAGGAATGAGATAAAATGCAGTTTTAAATTTATTTGAGAAATACCTCTTAGTTTCCTCTGAGTCGCCTACAACGATATCGCTATAGCCGACGGCTATTTTTTCGGCAACTTTAAGGGCCATTTTCTCCATAATGGAATGAGCACTTCGTTCCGATTCGACGCCGTCCATTTTTGTGACGACGATGGAATTTCTTGGTAGTAGAAATTGGAAGAAAGCGGAATGGCTATATCCTAATTGTATAATGATATCAAAATTTCGATTCCGTGCATCAAGTATGCAGTTTAAGTCATAGAGTGCACGCCCAAAGGAACCAACGTTTTTTCAGGATCAAATACATGAATGAGCTCAACACCTCGCCATTCCTTCTGTTGATAGGAATGATTGTGCGACGAATAGACACAGACTGAATATCCTTTTTGCACTAGTGCTTCTGAAAGAAAGCTTGCAAATATTTCTTTTTTCTGATAGTGTCCGGCGATACCTCGACTACCTAAAATGCCAATTCTCATGACTAGTGTGTTTATTTTTTTCGTTTTATTACTTATGCAAGTAAGTATTCAATTATGACATGAATCTGCTATTCCTATTAAGAAATTATTAAATGTCAGGTACAATACCCGAGTTCGGCCATGAGATGTAGAAATGGTTTTTTTAATTTGGGATCTACCTCAAATTCGCGGACTGTGGCGTTTGGTCTTATGATTGTTTTGGCATATTTCAATACCTTGTTATCTTTTGCTATTTCGGTATGGTCAAATATTTTATTAAGTGTCAATTCCGGTTCAAGGAGCAGGTCTTCGTATTTTATAAGCATTGCATTATGGTCAGATTTAGATATTTTTAGCCCTTCCTTCATACTCAAATACCATTCAACCATCCCTTTGTCGCGTTGTGAGGTAATTCCCGCGAAATATTGATGATATTGACCAAGTTCGTCATCAGCTTTTAAAACCTCGTCCAGCAGAATATCCCACTTTTTGTTATTCTTGCCCCACCAATCTTCCTTTTCGGTTCCATTGTTTTTTGATTTGGTTTTTGACCAGGTTTGTATAGACGATGCCGTGTTATAACCATTCCGGGCCAATATTATAAATTTGGCATCAGGAAAAATGGCTTTGACAAACTCCGTTCTAAATATTAGCTCCGGATATTTATCTACAACTCGGTGACGATTAGTGAACCAAAGATAAAATCCATAGATTTTCTCAAATTCTACAATCATCTGCTCGGTCGCATCTGATTTATCGAGCCGATATTTGGCCCCATTATCAGAATAATTGCCAACAAGATCCTCAAATGGGAAAATTGAGTGCCAAATTGCTTTTGGTTCATTGAGATACGCAAGTTCCTTATGGATGGAGAGCAAAATTCCCAAGAGGGTGGTGCCAGATCGGCCTGTTCCCAAAATGAAAATTGGCTTTTCTACTTTTTGCAATCTTGGCAGTTTTTTCTCCATGGAAATCAAAGAAAATACGAGTGGATTAATCCATCTTCCAGAGGTCGTAACCGGTCTGCCTTCGAATAGAGAATAACTTAGTAGTCGCTCTATTGCCTTCGCAGGCTTTATTTTTATATAGTCTTTGTCCAGTTGGGCTATCATTTCTTTAATTTTTTAATAAGGAAATTCTTTTGGTTAATGATTCTCTGATATTTTTCATCCTGTGCAGATTCAATATCAGAGAGGAACTTAGCTTAAAAGGAAAAGCCAATTTGCAGAAAAACAATCTCACTTTATTTGGTTTTACACCACACATTTCATAGCCCAGCCGATTCATTTCTTGCTGGCAAATGATTTGAGTCAGGAAAATTTCGCTCTTTGTCAGACCACCTGATCTCCAATTGCCGGTATTTTTCTGAATGCCCTGAAGATTTTTATCGGCTTTGTTAGAAGACCCCTTGAAGGCCACATTCATCATTTTTTCGCTAAACTCAACACCAATAAAATCACATATTTTATGGAGCTCAATTTCAGGCTGGTAAATAAGCGACTCAAATTTTATCACCAAAACCGAGGGATGTTTTTCATGGGTGTCCAGAATTCTGAAATTCTCACGCCATAATCGTGAAATGGTAATTGGATGATAATTTATCCAAGATCTCAAACTTTCACTTAGAGGAATATTTTTTGCACCCAGAAACCTTCTTTTCCATTTGTATTTTTGGGAAAGTACTACGTCGCGCGGATCCCTGACCATTGCCAGAATTTTGGCATTTGGAATTAATTGTAAGATATCATCGATGTATAGAATGTTTCGGGGAGTTTGCTCACACGGGATACGCTTACCGTGTTTTTCAACTTCGTTTATCAAGAATGTTTTGAAAACATCTATGCGCGATACCGTTTCTCTGACATTATCCTGGAGTGTGGCTTTTGCTTCGTCTCTAAACTTTTTGAAATCGTATTTTGATAAATAGCCAGTGCTTTGGTTTTTAAGTAGCTGGGCATATAACATTTCTGCTTCCGAAGCATTAATGGTTTTGTTTTTGTCCTTAATTGACCAAAGCTGTTCAAAAAAGTGCAATTCTTCGAATGTAAAAATCTCATCATTCAGCCCTAAAATACGTCCCATCAGGGTGGTACCACTACGACTATTTCCGACAATAAATATGTACGCTGTTTTCATTTCAGTTTAAAAAGCATTTTTCTCCCCAAGGATCATATTGATGATGGTGCGAAAAATTATTTTGATATCAAGTAAGAGATTCCAGTTTTCGATATACCACACATCGAAACTCACTCGCTCATACATCATTTTTTTGTCTAGTGGGCCTCGATATCCATTTACCTGTGCCCAGCCGGTAATACCAGGTTTTACGAATTGACGCACCATGAACTTGTTGATCATTTTCGAATATTCCTCTGTATGCGTAAGCATATGGGGTCTAGGCCCTATGAGCGACATATCTCCAATGAGCACATTGAATAGTTGCGGCAACTCATCCAGGTTGGTTTTTCTTAAAATTTTGCCAAGAGGTGTTATTCTATTATCGTTTTTCTGTGCCTGCAAGCTGTCGGATTCACGGTTGATGTACATACTCCTAAATTTGTAGCAATTAAAAACGATGCGGTCTTTCCCTGATCTCTTTTGTGTGAAGAGAATAGGCCCCCGTGAGCTAAGCATAATACCTAACCCGATCAATATAAAAAGTGGGAGAAAGCAGAGTAGGAGGGTACCTGATACTATCACATCGAAGGAACGCTTCAAAAACATATTAAATGGTTGGGATAAAGGCTCGTATCTGAAAGAAAGCACTGCTGTATCGTAATAAAAATCCAGTTGCATCCGCTTATTTAAAAAGCCTCTAAAATCGGGAACGATTTTAAATCGAATCAAACTATTGTCCGCCAGTGTCCGCAATGATCTGATCATCTTTCTTTTGTGAAGTGGATATGCACAATACATTTCATCGACATGGTTTTCTTTAACATAGTGTTCTAAATCACTAATTTTCCCTAAAACCTTGCGACTTGGAATGCATTTTTCAGACTTATTGTGAAAAAAGCCCAGGAATTGATAACCTGTTGATACATCAGAAAGAAAATAATTGGCCAATTGGTTGCCAATGGTGCCTTCGCCAACAATGATTACCTTTTTGAAATTGTAGCCTGCCTTTCGCAGTTTTTTCAAGATTATTATGCTCAATATTTTAATGGGAAAGAGGGTAATCCCCAGTAAAACATATCCCATAAAAATGATTTGCCGATATTGGTAAGTATCCTTCCAGAGAAAGATAACCACCACAATGATTGAAAAGTGAAAAATTATGGTTTTAAAGCTTCTGACTATGGTACTGTTTAGAATAGAAAACCTGGGGATTTGATAGAGTTTAAAATAAAAACTTAGCAGCAGCCATAGCGCATTTATAATTAACGCCAATATCCATTCATGAAAGTTCAGTGAGGTTGATTGGGGAACCTTTAGGATATATGACGAGACGAAACATAAGTTTAGTAAAACTAAATCTGTGAGCATCTGGACTCCCAGAAAATGAAAATGATGACTGTTTTTCATCTCAGCTTTTTAGCTTAAAACTATCGAGTTGTAGTTTCTGGAGTAGGGGTGACGCTGGCTTTATGTAGTCTCTGCCGTCTAAAAATCAGTACTGCGACCAACAGCAGAAAAACGAACAATAGAAGATTTCTCAGGATAATTTCCAGCCTCATGTAGCCATAGTCCAAGACGTTTTTTTGAACCCAGTTTGCAAAGTGATGGCCATTGGCTATGTAGTTGAATTCCTGTAATTCCCTATCCAATTTCTCATATCCGTCAGTAAAACCATTTTGCTTTTGGTTGTCCATCAACCTGCTGTAAACGGAAATTTTACTTGAATCGCTAATACTTATATCCTCATCAAAAGAATTGAAAAACAGCTTGTAATTAGTATAATCCAGTTTTATTTTTTCGATCGGAAAATTGGTCAACTCTATATAGATATCATCGGATTTCTTTTTGGCTAAAGTCAAATCTATTGTGTGATCTATATGGTCGATATAGCTGAACAACAAAGTGTCTGGCAGGGTGGCATTTTCAAAATTTAGCGAAGCATTCAATGCAGATCGCCTGAAATCTAAAGTATTGCCAAGTATGGCCTCTTGAAAATCGACATGACCTTTTATTTGGGCATTGTTAAGGTAAATGTTGGAGGTGAAACTGCTCTTATTAAAGTTGGCACCATGTAGTAATTTGGCTTCAGAAAAATAGATATCGGAATTGATGTGTGCATATTGCATGCTGAAGTTTCCATCAATATATGCGCTAAGAAAATTTAGTTTGTCATTGGTTGAGACACTGTCAAAAGAGATGTTTTCTTTTATAAGCGCAGAGACGAAGATAGCGACAGAATCAAAATGAGCATTGTCGAAAATGGCATCATTATTAAAATTTGTCCGGTAAAACATTGTTTTTTTCTTAAACAGACTATTGGTAAAGTTAACATTTCCCAGAAAAATAGTTTCGGTGAAATTGGCCTCCTCCAAAAAGCTGCATTCGCTAAATGAAGTTTCTGTATTGAAAATGCTTTCTATGAAGCCTGCTTTACCAGAAAATTCCCCACTGCTGAAATCGATATTTGAATAAAACGAACATGACAGTATTTTATCTTTGTCGAATTTGCTGGTATCATTCACCAAATTAAGTTCTTCGCAATCTACATCCGGATAATATTGTATAGGGTATTGCTGCGCAACTACCAGCGAGGATATACATAGCATAATAAATAGAAAAGTTGTTCTTAAGTACATGACTACTTTGTTTTCTTTATAAAAAGTGAACTCAAATTCAAATTAATACCCGGCATCATATACTGATTTCAAAGGATTGATTTTCAAATCGATATTTATGCATGGTAAACCCATAGCCATTTTTAAAAAAATATTAAGGCTCTATTCGACTACTTCTATGCTCATAAAAGAGCCAAAATATTTACTTGGTATATCGAATAATTGCTGATAATCACTTCCATCCTTTTTCATTCTAAAAATGTACAAACCACCGGTGCTAATGGAGTGGATACCATACAAATAATCGTCCGTACATGCTATGGCTGTTATTCTATCTTTTTGATCGATAAAACTGTTGGTAACAATTTCCAAAGTTGAGCTCCCATCAATTTTTCCTTTAATGACCTTGGGAAACAAGGCTATATTTGAACCTAAGTCAATAGGGATGCCATGACACACAAATAGATCGTTTCCTTGTACATCTAAATCCATAATTAGATCCCAGCCATTCGATGAAAACGATCCTATGTTAAAACCCGCAACTTTTAAAAGATCCTCAGCGGAATATATTTCTTCGACCTGACTTGAATTTTCTTTTGCACGAACAATATTAAAAGGATTTATAACACCAAATAAAAAATCTATCTGGCTTTGCGCTCCCCAAAATAACTCATTGTCTATTGAAGCCTCAATTTTTGGGTAATGGGCTGCTGTAGGAAGCGTAAAACCGTTATCTTTATCAAATAGCAACTCTGGTGTTCCCAGCCCATTATTTTCAACCCTGAATATGGTACCATTAGATTTGTCGCCTATAAAATTGTTTCTAAAGGAAGTGAAGAAGAAGTTACCATTATTTGCAGTAAAACTTCGTAAATGATTAACGACATTTTTCTTAGCATAAAGTCGCTCTGCCTTGCTACTGGCATTATCCAAATTTTTTTCCCATACTTCAAATTGATTCATGGCATATATGCTATTACTGGTATTGTCATAGGTGATATCCAGTATGGCGCTTACATCCATTACTTTTTCAAGTGATCCTTCGAGCCCATTATTACCCTGGACAAAACTTACCTTAAAAACACCAGCGCCAAAATTGCTTGAGAAATAAATAACAGGCAGCGGTTTGGGAGGTTTTCCGAAGGTAAAAATGGGTCCGATAACCTCAGGGCCATCAAGCGCCCTTAAGATGATATTGCCCTCAGTGACCCCTTGAGGTACAATCGCTTTAATTTCGCTGTATTTCGAACTAACAATTGTGGCTTTTATCTTTTGCGCGTTTGGTCCCGGGAAGTAAAGATTAATTTCGCTCGGATTATTGGGAAACGATGAGCCTATAATAGTGACTTCAGAGCCATTTTCAGCTACATTGGGCGTAATCGACTCCATCACTGGTTTTTGGATGGTAAGTAGAAGTTCTTCATTGACAAATCTATTCTCACTGAAGCTTATGGTCACTAATGATCTGTTTTTCGCTCCTTGCGGAACACGAACCCGCAGTTCTGTCAAATCAGCATTAACAGATATTGGCTTCAATTGTATTTCACCACCACCTGCACGGTCATTTAATTGGAAATTAACCAAAAGATTATCAAGCTGATCGGGAAAACCTGAGCCAACAATGGTCATTACACTTCCTTCCCAAATATTCAATGGTTTCAAGTTAGTTATGGCGATCGGAATGGTCAATGGCCCACCCTGAACTTCAATTTCCTCAATTTTAAGATATATGGGGCCACTAATGGCCTCATCAGGCACAGTGACACTAATCAAAGCATCTGAAACCGAACCGTTAATTTTTGCATTGATAAGTTGTTTGTTCCGACCGGTAAAATTGATAGTCGGTGTGGCATTATCTGACGAAAAATTTTTCCCAAAAATTTGTATCTGCTCACCGGGCTTTGAAAGCGATGGATCGATGTAAAAAATAACAGGAGACGTGGACGGCACCACCGTCAATTGTTTAGCCTCGGATGAATAACCATCAACAATTATGGATAATTCGGTGGTTTTTTCAAGTTCGTTGCTTCCAAGTATTAATGGGACGATTACTTTTATAATCGAATCGTTTGAGCTGACTATTTCGGCTTCCACATTAGCAATCATCACCTTCGGTGCCGGGTTGAAATTTGATCCTAAAACAGTTATTTCTGTTTCCTCGGGAACTGTTTTTGGATTAACCGAAAAAATCCTTGGTAAAATGATAAGGGAATCTTTACTATCAATTTCCTGGAATAAGGTTTGTAGATGAACTAATCCGCTATTCAGCTTATTGGCAAGAATTACCTTAATTAAGGTATCGGATTTGGTGATGACCTGGCCTATTGACTTTCCTTTAAGCGTTAATTCAAAATCTTTAGCAGCCGGAGAAAAATAGCTACCAAACAGACTTATCGTGTCGCCCTGAACCCCGGTTTCCGGTTCGAATTTTTCAATATTTGGCCCTAAAACCGTGAATTCGACAGCGCTTTCGGCAGGAGGAACGTCCTTTAGGTCTTTAATCCAAACTGTAATTAAATTTGTTTCTGTTCCGGGGGTTATTCTAGCCCAAATGGTATCCGGGTTTACCTTAATGATGTTCAAATTGCTTCGACCACATCTCACGACGTTTAATTCGGGGACAACGGAGAATTTCTTTCCAACAATTATAATTTCGGTATTTATAGGTCCTTCTGAAGGAATTACTTCTGAGATTAATGGTTGAAATATACTTATTTCATCGTCTTCCTTTTGACATGAAATGAATAGCAGCAGGAAACACAGTAAGCAAAATCCGTTGAATAAAAAATGCCTGTAATTCAAAGTGGATATTTTCATTGTTGGTTAGCATTAAATACAATTCGACACACATTACAAAACAAGGAGTTTCTTATGATATATTACACTGCTAACATCTGATTTAAAAATATCATAATAGAGTGTTCATTAAGTTCACAAACTCTTAATACTTGATTATTGATTGATTAATTAATCAGGTCGTAATTTACATGTTGGGTCAAAGTATAAAGTGTCACTGGGCGTCAACTCATGTTAATATTTGATTATGGGTAAAAAAAGTACATTGCTTGCGTTCTGCATACCATTTCTTTTTTTCATGTTCACAAAGTCTTTTGGAGGAGTAGGAATAAATGAGGCAGAATCTTATTTCCTGATTTGCAAGGCTGATGCCGGATTAGATTCCAGTGCTGTGTTGAATATCTCCTTACCTTCATTATTGCATCCATTTGGCGTGGAGGCAATTCACCTGATCCGCAGGTATCCTGATAATTCTGCCAAAGCCCTATTTAGGTTGACGGTAGTAACACATGAAAATATTGATGATGTTATTAGTTTGTTTGAGTTGAGCGGTTTGTTTGATTTCATCGAGCGCGATTTCGTGAGTTCAGGGGCAAGTATTGCCGAAGAGATTGCATTCGTTCCCGATGATCCCTTTGTACACAAGCAATGGTATATCAACAATGACGGAAGTTTTCCCAATGGGCTGGCAAAAGCAGGTGCTGATATTCAGCTACATAAAGCCTGGGCCATAGAAACAGGCAGTGAAGAGGTCACAGTAGCCATTTTAGATTCCGGAATCAAACCAGATCATCCTGAATTTGCAGATAGAATTTGGAAGAATAAGGCTGAAGCAAATGACGGTGCGGATACAGATAATAATACATACGTTGATGATTTGAACGGATGGAATTTTGTGGACAACAACAACCTGATAAGAGATGACAATGGACATGGAACACATGTATCGAGTGTCATTGGATCAAATGGCAATAACGCTATTGGTTTTGCAGGCATTGACTGGAAGTGTAAGTTAATGATATGCAAGGTATTAGATCGCAATTTAAACGGTTTTTATAGCGATTGGATAGAAGCCATTTACTATGCGACTGATATGCAAGCGGATGTAATCAATATGTCCTTTGGTGGTGTTGAAAAATCAAAAGCGTTGGAAGAAGCTGTCAATTATGCCTTTGAGCGCAACGTTATGCTGGTGAGCAGCATGCAAAATGATAATGAAGAAATACCCTATTACCCGGCTGCATATAGTAATGTAATAGCAGTAGGAGCTTCCAATCCCGATGATACCAGATCCACCTCATTCATCAATACCATTCCCGGTGGAAGCAATTATGGAAACCATATCGATGTAATCGCGCCGGGTAACTATATCTATGGTTTAGGACTAAGAAATAATTACTATGCAAATGTGTATGGGGGCACTTCCTTAGCTACTCCGGTTGTTTCAGGCATCCTTTCCTTATTGTTCGCTCATTTTCCCGACCTGACTAATGCCCAAATATATGCGAAGCTTATGAAGAGTTGTGACGATGAAGTAGGCAAACCAACCGAAGATGTGCCCGGCTGGGATAAATACCATGCTTTGGCCGGGTTAATGCTTTTCGTGCACTTTCAGAAACAAATACTAACATAGAAAACAGCCCTTTGATATTTCCAAATCCTGCGATGTCGTCTTTATTTATAAAGCATACCCTTGCCGCCAATAGCCCGTTTTTTCTTTCCCTACTGAATTTGCAGGGGCAAGAAATAATAAAAATGAATTTTTCGAATTTACGGGTAATCGATTTGGAATTAGATATGTACCCTTTGTCGGCAGGCATCTATATTCTAAACTTACAAAGCGATTCGGAGACCATTACCCGCAAGATTAGTGTCATCAAATAGCATCAGCCTTTTATTGACCCAGCGTTTTTTGTTGATTTTAAATTAATATTTAGCTATATTTTTTTTAATTTTTATTTAACGGAATAATTGTGACTTTAAAAAAAAGTCCTCCTACTTTTAGAGCATTATTAAACACACTAATGCCTTATGAAACGAATAACACTTTTACCTCAAATGTTGATTACTGCCATATTTCTTGTGGCTACTTCCTGCAATATCCTGGACGATGAGCCAAAGGCAGAAGAATATGAGTCAACCAGTCCTTACGATGTCTTTGCCCAGCAGTCACAACAAGAGTTGTTTGATATTTGGGAAAAAGATACTGAACCGAATTCTTCAGGTAGGATCGAAGAAAGTTCCTCCGAAGATGATGAGTTTTGCGACATTCCGCTAGTTCAAGTCAACTGGAATAATACCCGAACGGTACTAACCGTAAATTTTAGTAATTTCCGTTGCGAACCTCCGGAAATCGTCAGGAATGGCGGTATATCGCTGACGTTAGTTTCAGGTGAATCTGTTGAGGCAAAAAACTCGGTGGTAAAAGTTACCTATACCAATTTTACCGTAACCGATACCAATACCGGTAAATATGTAGAATATAACGGCGAGAGATTTATCACCAACTTATCAGGTGGAAAATTTAAATATTTGAAGAAGAACGATCCGCCTGTCGTACATAAAGTTCGCTCGTATAATTTCAAGATAAATTATAATGGCACTGGTGAAATAACCGAAAATACCGCAAGATATAAGGTGTTAGACAAGATCAATCATTTTGCTGGCTACCAAATGACCATCTATCCAGATACAGTGATTAATGGGATGAATGTGGCTGACTGGGGTACCCTAAAAAACGGCAAACCATACTATCATATCATCCATGAACCTATTGTTTATCAGAGTTGTGCCCGACATTGCAGGTATATAAATGGGGTTCGTTCCAAAAAAGTAGTTGGTGGTCGTGAGACTTTCACAGTATTCGGCGTCACTGCCCAAGGTGAAGAATTCTTCAATACTTGTTTGTCTTACGGAAGACTCGTTTACTACTTCAATTCCAAAGGTGATTCCATTGCTACCGTCATCAAGCATCCTTAATTCGTACTTTCCCGGAATTTTTTAATTGACGAAAAAGCACCATTCAGGTGCTTTTTTTTGCGATATGCGCCTTTTGTTAATTATTTTTTACCCAGATTAACTTTATGTCAATTCTGATAATTAGTCGATTTAAATATGCTACATCGCGTATTTTTGGCTCGCAATTACCAAATAAGGAATGTACAAAATACTGATCATTTCCATTGTTATATTATCTTTTTCATCCTGCGCAACTAAGAAAAACCTGACGTATCTTCAAGGGAAACCTGTTAAATCAGCTTATCAAAACGCCAATCAATATTTTCTTAGAAGTGGTGACAATATATATGTTCAAATAAAAAGTTCGGATCCGACAATGTCAAACATATATAACCTTCACCCTGAAGGCGATAAAGGTTCAATCAACGAAGCATTTATTTTCTTTAATAGCTACGCGATCGATACCAATGGCATGGTAGAAATACCGTTGGTGGGGAATATTTTTGTTTCCGGGACTACATTAGAAGAGGCGGGTAACATAATAAGCGCAGCTCTTGAAGATCATTTATTAGATGCTACAATTTCAGTAAAACTCGCGAGTTTTAAAATTTCCGTCTTAGGTGAAGTAAATAGTCCGGGAGTGCATTTGGCCTATCACAATCAGCTCACAATATTTGAAGCAATTGGATTAGCCGGTGATCTGAACGAGTATGGTAGCCGAAAAAAGATAAAACTTATCCGAGAATATCCTCAGGGATTGATGAATACCTATGATATCGATCTGACAAAATGGGATATTTTTGCTTCTGAGGCCTACTATGTCTATCCCCACGATATCATATATGTAAAACCCACGACTAAAAAACCTTTGGACATGAATTTACGGTCTGTAGGAATACTTCTTTCTGCAGCAACATTATTGCTGTTGATTTTTAGGACATTCAATTAAGATAATTGTGCAAGAAAGCCTGGATTTTTCATATTTCGCAAAAAAGATATACGACAATTTAAAATTGCTATTTCTTTGTACCCTCATCTTCTTTTTAATAGGGTATTTTATATCTAAAAATCTACCAAAGAGTATCGTGTAGTTGCGAGCATAAAAGTAGAGTCATCAAATAAGTCGGTGGCTCAAAATCTTTTTGAGAACCTAAGTCTTATTGAAG
>JAAUQL010000068.1 GCA_012033595.1 Cyclobacteriaceae bacterium
GAAATTAATAGTTTTAGAAATTTTAATAACCCTTCTAAATCAACCTGTCATGGTTTGTTTCTTCCGTACAGGAATTAATAGTTTTAGAAATTTTAATAACCCTTCTAAATCAACCTGTCAGGTTTTGGAAACCTGTCAGGTTTGTACCCTCCTACAATTCTGAATCGTAAATGGCCTTAATTTCTGCCTGGGACAATGCTTTATTAAAAAACCTCATTTCGTCCATCAAACTCAAATCGGATTCATGACCCCAATAGCTGAACGTCTCCCCACCGGATGCAATGGTAGCCACATCGCAACCTGTCCAGTCGATTTTGGCCGGCAGATCAGCAGTGCGTTTTTCCACCCCGTTGAAATAGATCGTGCTCTTGCTCGCAGAAATGGTGACCGCAATGTGAACCCATTCTGCTGAGGTCGCATCCAATACATCGCCATCGTTCCAGGCATCGCTGCTCCCTGTGCCCACGTTTAGCTTGATCCTTTGCTCGGTGGCGTTGCCTTCCCTAAACAGACGTATTCCCTGGTTGCGGTTATCGGGCGTGGCGCCGATCACCAGCATACCGGCGCGATCAGGTGTCGGGTTGACTTTGTACCAGAAAGCTGCTGAAAACTCATCGCTAAGCAAACCTGCTGTCGGCACTTCGAGGTAGGCATTTTCTGCGCCTTTATATGCTTCGCGATATTTACTGTCTTCTGCATACGATGGCACACCTACCGTCGTGGCCACCATCTGTGGCATATAATTGCCGTTGAACGACATATAAAGCGTTTCACTGTCAAGCTCATCAGGTACATCGGCCATTATGCTTGCGATCTCAGCCTGGGTAAGCGCTTTGTTAAAAAACCTCAATTCGTCCATCAAACTCAGATCAGATTTATGATTCCAATAGCTGAATGTCTCCCCACCGGATGCAATGGTAGCCACATCGCAACCTGTCCAGTCGATTTTGGCCGGCAGATCAGCAGCCCGTTTTTCCACCCCGTTGAAATAGATCGTGGTCTTGCTTGCAGAAATGGTGAACGCAATGTGAACCCATTCTGCTGAGGTTGCATCCAGCACGTCGCCATCGTTCCAGGTTTCGCCTCCACCTGTGCCCACGTTTAGCTTAATCCTTTGCTCGGTGGCGTTGCCTTCCCTAAACAGACGTATTCCCTGGTTGCGGTTATCTGGCGTGGCGCCGATCACCAGCATACCGGCGCGGTCAGGTGTCGGGTTGACTTTGTACCAGAAAGCTGCTGAAAACTCATCGCCAAGCAAACCTGCTGTCGGTAATTCCAGGTAGGAATTTTCTGCCCCTTTGTATGCTTCCTTCTGCCAACCATTGGCTTCGAACCCCGGGATGCCGACCACCGTGGCCTTATCGGCACGGTATGCAAATCTGTTCGCGTTGTCACCATCAAAAGGCATATAAAAGCTTTCGTCTGGCAATGGCGCCACAAAGCCCAGGTCGGTCACTTTCAAAAAATCTGACCGTACGCTGGTGGACTTGCCATCTATATCTGTGGCAGTGACCACCAGTGAGTGAGATCCCAGGGCCACATCAGGTTGATCGATATTTTTATAAAAACCCTGTAATCCTTAAATTCGGTAAATTTCCCTATTTCCTGACCATCAAGTGATACTACCACTTCTTTTATTTCTATATCATCGGTGGCAGTGAACTTAATTTCAACAGGCGACACTTCAAGGCTATCCTGAACCAAATCGCCATCTTTAGGATAGGTAATGGTGACTTCCGGGGCTGATTCATCAGGCTCGGGGGCTACCGGTGTAATGTCATCTATGCCATCTCTACAGGCTACAGCCAGCACCACTGCGACTATGGCTATCATCAAATATTTCAAAGTCTTCATTTCTTACGTTTTTATATGATCAACGATTATTGAATTTCGCGCAATACAGGAAACTGATCTACCTGGTTTTGGGGATACGGAAGGAAAATATCAGCTTCGGTAAAGGTTCTGCCACCATAGCTCAGCTCATTGTAATTGCCCAGCCTCACCATATCATAGTAGCGTATGCCCCACTCCATGGCCAATTCGGCAAATTTCTCATCCATCACTTCCTGGTTGGTCACAGCCGACAGGGGTGCCAGACCGGCGCGCGCTCTCACGGCGTTAACCGCTTCATCGGCAGTCATGCTGGTGCCACTGGCGCCCTGTGTGAGCGCTTCGGCATGCATGAGCAATATCTCAGCATACCTGATGCAAGTCAGGTTTTTGTTGGTGCCATAGTCTGTTCTGCCCGGAGTGAGCTGGTCAGAAGGCAAATAGTGCTTGCCACTGGCAAAAAGTGCTCTTGCATAGTCATTGATCACATCGCCCGACGGGGTGGTATTGGATATCCACGCCGGAAGGGTAGCATAACCCGGCTCTTTTTCAATTCTTCAATGCCCCGGTCGGTAAATAGCACGCTGGTCTGCAGTCGGGTGTTTTCGCCCCTGTCGATCATGAAGGTGATGAACTTGATGCTGGGTTCGTAAAAACCCCAACCTGCATTGGTTTTTTCCACTTTCGGAGTCCAGTTTTGAGGTCCGAAGAAGGCAAACAAATAGCTGATGTTATCGCCTGAGCCCTTACCAAAATCAGAGTATTGCATTTCGAGCAGGTTTTCATTGTTCAGCTTTCCTTTTATTTTGAACAATTCATAAAAGTCTGGTTCGAGCATAAACTTGCCGGAGGCTATGATTTGCGAGGTGGCATCGGCCACGTTCTGGTAGTTTTTCAGTTCCAGATTGGCCAGTGCTTTTATTGCCAGTGCGGTGTACCTGGTTACCCCGCCCCTGATGTCTGTGCGCTCATTGGGTCTGACGGCAGGTAAAATAGCCGCAGCTTCATCCATCTGGTCAGAGATATGCTGCATCACTTCATCTTTGGTGGCTGGTGCGGCTTCGAGCAGTTGTGTGGGGTCTGAGCTTTCGGGAATAAAAACATCACCCCACACGCGCGACAATTGAAAAAGAAGGAATGCTCGAAGTGTTTTGGCTTCTGCAATATACTGATCGGCCAGGGCTTGATTGCTCGCAAATTCTTTGTAAAGCAAGATTTGTTCTATGGCAGAATGTGCATTTAAGATATCGCGGTATTCGTTTTGCCACACCGAATTGTACATCCAATAGTCTTTGTTGTACTTATACTTATCGGTCTCTGCAAAATCCTGCTGGTCGCCCAGCCCGCCGGCATTTACATCATCGCCCCGCACAGATATAATGGGAAACTCTTCCCATCCTCTGCTTTGAAAACCTTCATAGGCGCCCAGGAGCGGCAATATCATGTTTTTAGTTTGAGAATAATCTGTTCCTTCTGTAAATGTGGTGTTCAGGGGAGGATTTTCGATCACATCCTGGCAAGCGGTAGCTACGGATAGCAACACAGCTAGAGCCATCATTTTAATCACCTGATATATTTTATTGATTTTCATAGTTGTATCGATTAAAATTTAACGTTTAGGCCAAGGGTATACACTGCTGGAATGGGGTAAGTTTGGGTATCGATGCCATTGGCCACTTCGGGATTGAACCCATTGTAGCTGAAAAGCGTGAGTGGGCGCTCTGCCGTAAAGGAGATGCGCATGTCGGGCATATCCGCGCCGGCTATGGTGGTGTTCCTGATGTTGTAGGCGAGGTTCACATTCTGAATTCTGAAATATGCTCCATCTTCCACAAAGTAGTCGCTCATTCTTTGGTTCCAACCTTTGCGCAAACCTGCCGAAGACGGGTATTTGTTGGAGGTGCCTTCGCCATGCCACCTGTTTGTGGCCAGGTCGGCATCCATGTTGGTATCAGAAGTCCAGATATATTCTCCTCTTTTTCTATTCAGAATTTTGTTTCCATACTGACCCATAAAGTTGGCCGTAAGGTCAAAATTCCTAAAGGACACCCCAAGGTTGAAACCGTACATCAGAGAAGGAACATAAGAGCCCAACACCACACGGTCGTCTTCGTTGATGATGCCATCGCCGTTCTGATCTTTGTATTTGAAATCGCCCGGAACCAAATCGTTGGCCACTGCCACCGGATCGTTCTGGATTTCCTCATCATTTTGATAAACACCAAGCACCTCGCGTCCGAAAAAAGCCAAAAGCGGCTCGCCGACGATAGAACGCTGCCTAAATTCTGCTGATCCTCCATCGATATAAGGCTGTCCATACAAATCCCTCACCTCGTTTTTAAGGGTACTCATATTGCCGCCAAGGCGATAACTCAGGCCATTGTCAAAGCTATCTTCCCAGCCTAGCGTAAGTTCCAAGCCGGAGTTTCTGATCACCCCTACATTGCGCAATACGGAGCCGCCAACCAAAGGAATATTTACCGGAATAGCTGCATTCTTGGTATCCCTGCTGTAATAGTCCGCTTCGAGCGAAAGCCGGTTGTCGAGAAAACGCGAACTCACTCCAATGTTCCACTCTTCGGTCACTTCCCATCTTAAGGACGAGAAGGAACTGGTAGTAGTGGTGCCGGTAACCAGGGTGCCATCTATAGCCGTATTGACTACAGAAGTGGTAATAGCCCCATCGCTGGCCTGTATGTTGTCATTACCGAGCTGACCCCAGCTGCCGCGTAACTTCAGGAAATCAAACACCTGCGAATTGTCCAAAAAAGTTTCTTCCGATATCACCCAGCCTGCGCCAATTGTTGGAAAATAACTCCATTTTTCCTGGTATTTGCTGCTTCCATCAGCACGCATGGTGCCATAGAGGAGGTAGCGCTCGTCATAATTGTATGATACTCGACCAAAGTACGACATACCATACTCACGCCGGCCATTGTCTTTCACATCTTCTACCACTATGGTTTCTGCCTGATCGAGGTACCATGACTCTTCATTTTCATAGGGAAAATTCAAGCCTCTGGCTGATAGGGAACTATAGGCCTCGTCACGATAAGACGTGCCTGCCATCACAGTGACGAAATGCTTGCCGAAGTTATCATCGTAGGTGAGCACATTGTCCCAAATCTGGTCGTTGTATGCTTCTTCTTTTTTGGTAATAGCTGCATCGGCTCTTTGAAAACCCTGAGAAATGAAAAATGGCAGGTTGACGTCTCGGGTACTCAGATTGGTAACGCCGAGGTTATAGGCAGATCTGAAGTTCAATTTGTTGGGGATCAATTCAAGCTGAACATAAAAATTGGCCAACAGTTTTTTAATTTTTTGTTGGTTGTCATTATACCTCATAGACGGGAAAGGGTTTTGTCCTCCGCGGTATCCGATCAACTGGGCGCTCGAGTACGGATCTGGTGTGGCATCGGCATTGTCATAATCATACACGGGCAAAATAGGCACAGCAAAATAGGCCAGATTCCATGCGGTGCCCTCTTCACGGTATTTGGTGGCATTGCTCCAAATCATATTGCCACCTACCTTCAGCCAATCATTAGCCTTGTAGTCTAGCTTGGCCCTTAAATTAAATCTTTCATATTCGTTTTTCATATCCAGCACGCCTTCTTGATCAAAATAGCTACCGCCTATGGAATAAGAAGCATTTTCTCCACCCCCGCTTATATTGAGGCTGTGGTTTTGTATGGCTGCCTGTCGCAGCACCTCATTGTACCAGTCGGTGTTCACGTCGGGCACGTTTGGATTTATCCTGCTGCGGCCATAGCGTTGCATGGCATTTTGAATAAAAGTGACATCAGGAACCGAACCTGATTCAGTGGCCATGGTCGTAAACTGCTCGGCATTGGCCATTTTCAGTACGTTTTGCGCCACTTGTGTACCATAGTAGCCATCGTAGGTAATGTCTGTTTTTTGGTTGAAATCGCCCGACTTGGTTTCGATCAATACTACACCATTTGCGGCTCTTACACCATAAATTGCTGCCGCCGAGGCATCTTTCATTACCGAAATCGTGGCAATGTCGTTGGTATTGAGAAAGTCGATATTGTCGAAAAACATACCATCCACCACATACAATGGTGCTTCGTTGTTGCTACCGGGATAGGAGCCTATACCGCGAATGCGCACGGTAGGCGACGATCCGGGCGATCCACTGCTTACCACCTGCAAGCCTGCTACCTTACCTTGCAACGATTGCATGGCCTGGCCAGTCGGGGTCTTGGTGATTTCGGCAGATTTAATGGTGGTGATGGATGAAGTGAGGTCTTTTGACTTGGTGGCCCCATAGCCTATCACCACTATTTCGTCAAGTGCCTGCAGGTCCGGAGCCATTTGTACATCAATGACCGACTGAACCAATACTGGTATCTCTTCGGTGACATAGCCTACCGAGCTAAATACCAATACATCCTCCTCTGAGTTGATATCGATGGCATAGGTGCCATCGAGGTCTGTAACTGTGCCAATACTGGTGCCTTTGATCACCACATTGACTCCCGGCAATTCCTCGGCACTTTCCATATCGATGACCTGGCCGGTAACCTGGCGCTGTTGTGCATTACCTGCTAAGTAGATAAAGCTCAAAGCCATGAAAAGGAGCAGCCTCCATTTTTTCTTTTCTTGTCTGTGTATTTTCATAGTAGTATTTGTTTTACTGATGTACAAAAGTGGAAACTCGCCGGTGCAAAAGAAAAAAATGGCATACTACTCAATTACGTCATCCGAAAGTGTTCATCCGTGCTACCTTCACATCACTACATCAGCAAATCATAATATGCTGTTTATCAAATTTTTATATTCATTTATTTATAACATTTTTCTAAATGCACCTCCCCCCTATTGTAGCATTTTGGTCTGGAGACTTACCCGGATTTACTAACAGCATCCTATTGTGAGATAGTAAAATTATCTGTTGACTCGTCTGGAGAGGCGTTGGACGGGTATGGCAATCTTAACCAGCTAAAACGTAATATGGTGCCGAATGATTTGGCAAACATTGGATGTCGGGGTTCCTGAAATGGTCCCTTATTCAACAGGACATCACCAGACAAAAAAAATCTGTGGCCGGGCTTCGTCAACAGGATGCGGTTGCGCATCGACAATTCAATAATTCATGATAAAATCAACCAGATTCGACTCATGCTCCAGGTGCAGTTTCTTTCTAAGGCGGTATCGCCTGATCTCCACTCCCCTGGTGGTGATATTGAGCAGGGAGGCTATTTCCTTGGACTGAAGGTTCATTTTGAGGTAGGCACAGAGTTGGATATCGGCAGGGGTAAGATCGGGGTATTCTTCTTTGAGGCGCTTGAGGAAATTTTCGTGCACCTCGCTAAAGCTGTGCTCAAACATGCTCCAGTCCTTTTCGGAAGTAAGATCACTATCTATTTTTCTCACGATACGGTTGTAGTATTTCGAAGGAAAACGCTGCCCGAGTTCTTCTTTCATTTGCAAGAGCTCATTTTTTACGGCACTCAGGGTTTTGTTTTTATGAATTAGCGAAAAGGTAGATTTGGCGAGCCTGCTGTTGCGCAGTTTCACTTCCGACCTCAGATTTTCATTTCTCATTTCTATAAGCTTTTTCTCATTTTCAGCAGCTTCCTTTTCAATGATATATTTGCGCTCAAGCTCGTGTCGAAACTTCATGCGTTTGATCTTCCTCCGATTGTAATAGGCCACCAACAGCCAAAAAAGCAGAAAAACAAGTAGGTACAAAGACCAGGCAGTCTTGCTTTGAAACCAGGGCGGATGGATGGTAAATGCAAGAATCAGTTGTTTGGCATCGTCGCTTCCTTCGGGTCTTACCCTGAGGGTATATTCGCCGTAAGGCAAATTTTGAAATGAAATATCATCATGAGGGTCGGCTCGGGTCCATCGTTCGTCGTATCCATCGAGCATATACATAAGGTCAACTTCGCGCGAATACTCAGGAAAAGAGAGCATGAGTCGCATGTTGTTGTATCTGTAAGGCACCTTTATATCTTCCGGATCCACCTGAAATTGGTCTCCCCTAAGTGACTGAAAACTGAGCTGGCGAATGAGGATTCCGGATTGGCGACCATCTTTATTTTCCTTCCAGTCACGATTGTAAACTGCATATCCGTTGTCGAGGAAGATCATGGTATTGGATGAGTCCATGACATAAATATTTTCATACCCCGGAATCAGGTAGTCGTTCAGGTCGTTCAGCACATCATCGTCTATCTGTCTTACTTCATTTTCGTCCATCACTACCCTGGCACAATCGCCATCTACAAATATCCAATAGTTGTCGGTGCCTGCTCCTACTATTCTGGCATTTTGTGCCATATCGCCCAGTTGTTTATTTATTGCGTCAAGCGAAAAAAAATGATTTTGAATATCATCGTAATATAAAAAACCACTGTCTGAGCTGATCACGAGTTTGTTGTTGAGCTTGTTCACATACGATTTGCTTTGTTTGGAAAACTCGCGCACTTCGGTGATTTCGTCCAACGCGTCGTTGAGTTCCAATCGATACAAGCCTTTATGCGTGTGTGCTACCCATAGCACGTTTTCCCTTTCGAAGGCTATGAATTTTGAAAGCTTCGAAAAACCAGGCAGGGTATGTGCTAAACGCCACTGGCCGTCAGACTTCTGATAGACAGACAATCCGTTGTAGCTGCCCTGAAAAATATGGTCGCTACGATACGGATATTGTTTGATATCGTAGCCGCCGGAAATGCTGGAGAGCAGTTTCAGGCGGTAGTGATCGATGAGATAGGTGGCCGTATTGTGACCGCAGAATAGTTTCCCATCGATTTCGACCAGGCTCCAAACCTGACCCTGCGATCCGGGAATTATTTCAAACCGACCCATCCCCGAAGGGTTTTCTGTGCTTAGCTGCGCATAAAACAACCCGCGGTTGGTACCAAGATATAGATCGCCTTGGTAAATAATGGCCGCATACACACTACCCAAATTGCCCGAAACATCGGTATTGTAATAAATTGGTGAATTGACTTTGATCAGGTCAACGCCATTGTCGAGCCCTGCCCACAGATTGGCATCGCGATCTACAAAGAGACCCAGCACGGTGTTGTTGTTCAGCCCTTTTTCTTTGTTGATTTGGTTGAGCACAGCCCCCGATTGATTAATGATATAAATGCCGCCCAATAATGTGCCTATCGCAAACTTGTCATTTGACAATTTTACCCCCCTGTTTACCTGGTTTTTGACAACTTCATCGAGACTGGCACCCTGCCAGGAATCAAATTTTCCATTTTTCCAAATGAAAAACCCCGACGCCTCTGTGCCGATAAGCACTGTGCCCGATTCGGAAAACGGTAGCATCAGGTTGATCCTCTTGCCCACAAAAAGCTCACTGCCTTCAATGAATACTGCCTTATTGTTTACAATTTCAACCATACCTTTATTGAGTACCTGCACAAAAAGGCGGTCATTGAGCACAAAAGGCGGAAAAAGCACTCCCTGGCCGGTCAGTAAGATACTGATGTCGCGGCCATTGTAGAGAAAGGTATTGGAAAAGGACTGAAAAACGACATTGCCGGCCCATGCTCTGATCCACCATATTTCCTGATCGCCAAAATCATAGTCGGGCAGCAGATTGGTAAGCGAAGTATAGTGCATTTGGAAATGTTGGTCTTTTTCCCAATATCCCAATTCGCCGAGTGAACCACTATACACACGCCCCTGATGTGCCAACACCGACCGTACTATGGTACCCGATGGCAAATTGTAACGGTTCCAGCGGAGGCCGTCGAATTGGAGCAAGCCATTGGAATTGCCCACATACAGCAGGCCGTCTTCGTCCTGAGTCATCGACCAGTTCTGATTGCCCGCTTTATAGTCGCGTTTGGTAAAGTGCTGGATAAATGGGATGGCGTAGCGGAGCAGGTCATCGGCCAGCGCATTGACCCCTGCCAAAAGCAGGCACAGCAACAAAACATAACGATATAGGGTGCATTGTCTCAAAACAAAACGGGATTAGCCTATTACCAGGCAAATATGGGTAATTTGCCAGAATGGTGCTAAAAAATAAAATCGGAAAGGCTAAAGAACCCAGGGTATCATCATAAAATTTTGCAACACTAAGCGATATAGCGAATTGGAAAATGAAAAGTTGATTATTATAGAGATGATGGGTATTATTCTGATCTCAATGCTTTTGTGGCCGGATTTTCCTATTCCATAAATTATAAATCTACTTTCAAAATGTTCGTGGTGCAGAAGTCACTTATCTGCTAGCAGGCATTGATTACGCTTTACAGAACAGGAATATTCCCGGAGGTTCTACATCATAGCTTTTCGAAGACCCGCTCAAGGTTCGTGTCTTGAACACCGGGCTAAAAATCGGATATAAGTTTGAATATTGAAGAACTTTATTCCTGTCACAATTTGATTGGAAATGATAGCAATGGTTGCAAAAATTAGAATGAAGACATGCTTAAATCCTTATGTTGAGATCAACACCAGATTATCATCACTTTTCTTTTTGTACCTGTTCTGTCACCTCCTGGTTGAGTGCGTGCAAGGCACCAATATCAATTTTCTTTTCACCCCGATAATAATCTGACCATTTGCCTTTCGTACTCAATGCCAGTGCTTCATCATAATGACCGAACTCCTCCATTGAAGCTTTTATATATGCCTCAAAAGCTTCCTTTTGTCCGGATTCTAAAGCCGAGACGGCCCTGGATGTTTGAAGCACCACACCGGTAAGGCATTGCATGAAACGGATATGCGCGATGAGGTTGGTTTCGAGAAAGGTTTTTTTGTTGTCCATGCAATGTGGATGCTAACTCCAGTGTCCGGGTCAGAGCCACGCTGAGCAGACTATCTTGTTTAGATGCCTTATCGATCCATTGTGGCATGTCCATGTTTGCTCCCGGGTAGGCTTTAGCAAGAGATTTTGCAAATGCATCTTTGCTTTGCTGCCCATTAGATTCCTTTTCTTTGACATAGCCTTCTTTTAGCATCCCTCTGATCAAATTCAGGTTGTTGCGGGCTTTTGTTCTGGCGAGGCCGTCGAGAAGCAATGGGGTACCATAGGTGTCATCTGTCACGTAGCTGTCGAAAAATGTTTGATAGGCAGTTGCCGCTGCTTCGGCCTCATCTCCAAAATTTCGTTTTCCCCAACTTGCAAGCCATTGTTGTGGCTCAAAATCAGCCGTGTTTTCCATGATATCTCTAGTGGCAGCTATGCCCAGCACAAACTCCCGTACATTGCCGACATTGATGATGCCGTAATAATCGGATTGATACTCCCTGGCCAGTCGGAAGATTTCGGCCGTTTTAGCAGGCGGCACGGCTTGCGCCAAATGTGGTCCAGAGCCGATGAGCCCATGATGGTAATAAATACCATAGTTGATGCCCTCCTCGCGCCTGGTCTGGTAGAAATCCTCTGGCATGATCCAGCCCGGACTGTTGTCGGCAAAGACTATCGTGGTGTTTTCGGGAAATTTCAACAGCCCCATTTCATTAAAAACCGCCCCCTCGCCCCAGAGTGTGGTAGTCACCTCCCTGGTGGCACCGGGCATGAGCGAATCGAGAATGGCCATTTGTGTGTACATGGCTTCGGAAATGATCCCGGCCCGCTCTTCATCAGACTGCGGCACACCGGGGTCGGCCAGCCACATCGGCCGGTCAGCAATGCCGCGAAGGCCAATTTGCCAGATCACGTCCGGATATTTGCTCCACTGCTTTGCGCTTTCTTTCCATACCTCTATCACTTTTTCCTTTTCGGAATAGTAAGAAAAAAGTGGCTTTTCGCCCGATTTCCTTTTCCAATAATTGAAATAACCAAAAGCAGAGACACCCAGGGGCTCCACATGATGCTGCGACAGGTACAGACCACGGTCCGAGGCCAATTCCAACAGCTTTTCTTCGGCAGGATTGAAAATTTCGATAAAACTGGCGGGGATCATCAGGTTATAGCGCGATCTGACAGCAGCTTCAAAGACCCTGGCGGCAATATCCGGATGCACCACTTGTTGATAATATTTATAGTCGAGGTCTCTCGCACCTCCGCCATCTTTCCATTCGGTGAGCAGGTCTTCGTCGTTGATAAACCATCCCCGAAATTTAAAGTCAGGTTCGCGACTGGAATAATGAATGGTTTCGAAAGCCAGGCTTTCCCTTTTTCCGGTTCAAAGTCTTTCCACCAGTAAAATGGATCAATGCCCAGGTAGTTTTCAATGAAATAATAAACGCCAAACATGGTGCCTCGGGGGTTGCTACCGGCAATGATCAGATCGTTGCCCCGGGTTTGCAGTGCATAGCGCTCCCATGTGCCGGCCAAACTGTCGTAGCCATCGGGCAAGAGCCTCGATTGACCGATAGTGCCGATGATCAGGTTCGATTTACCTGCGATCGGTTGATGATGGATTTCAATGGTCTTTCCTGTCATTTTCTGCACATCAGACACCATATCCTGGACTGCACGGTGGATATACTGAGCTTCATCAGCCTCTATTACAATAACAGCTTGGCTGTCATCATCCACAAGTACGAAGCTTGAAGAATCACAACTCGCAAGTAGCGCTAATGAGCAGGTTATTACAACAAGTCTAAGCATAGCGCGCTCATAAATCTCCAATGATCTTATACTGAATTTTCTACACAGATTGACGTATTTCATTGTATTATCAGTTTTTATTTGCTACCATTTGAGTGAAAATTCACTTCGTTTGCAATAATCCTGGACAGAAAATTTGCGATTTGTTCTTCAAAATCATCCATGCACCCGACTGGAGTATGCCCTGCACCCTCAATGGTAATTAACTCGTTTTTGATGTCAGCTTGATTTAATCTTTTTACTATTTCTAAAGAATTTTCGTAAGGGACTAAGTCATCTTCCGTTCCATGTACAATAATCATTGGCGGATCATTTTTGTCGATAAGGTAGGTGCCCCACGATTCATCCGGGCTTCCCCAGAGGTTAACGAATGCTACAATGCCCGATCTGTCCCATTGCTCATTTTCAGCGCTATCGCGATAACAAAAATGATTTCCTAAGATTCCACCCGCTGAACCTCCACCCACCACAATTTTCGATTTGTCAACACCTAGTTCATTGCTGTGCTCCCGCAGCCAGTTTAAACCTTTCATCGCATCTTCCAAAGCATCCTTCATGGTTCCAGGCTTATCGCTTTTAGGATCTTCGCGTACCCTATAGTTTATTGAAAGGCACACATATCCTCGCTTTGCAAACCTGGTGGCCATTTCTACAATGTAACTTTGCGATTTATCGTGTTGTAGTCTAAAACCACCACCGTGCATCCACATGATTGCCGGTCTATTTGCGGCAACACCTTCCGTGGGGGCATAAACATCGAGCAATAGCGCCTCTCTTTCTCCTTTATAATTAATGGTTTCACCAAAAGGCACATCTTTCTCGATTTTTATAGGTTTTTGGGAAAATCCGGAATGAGAAAATAGAAATAGCACCCATACAAGAGAGAAAATTGGATCGAAGATTTTTAGTTTCATTGGAATTGATTTGCCTTGATATTCTTAAGATGAGGTATTCAGATTTTTACCACCTAATTTTTCGCATTCTTCTCCCAGTCTGTTTGCGTATTAAATTGCCCATTTTTGTCCCAACCGGCACCGGCGAAATAGGTGAAAGGCTGATTGGTTTGAGCCTTTATCAGTACAAATTCATCACCTTCGTGGCTTGCGAAACCTACAATTTCCTCCGGATTTACCCGAACTATTGTCCCCAGGTTTCCGTTTCCTTCAAAGCTTTCCCAGACCGAAAGAAATCCCATTTCCTGGCTTGAGTTTACGCTTGCCTTTCCAAAAGTGGATAGTCCGATGGCGACCGTAATTTCCTGGTTTTCTTCTGAATGGATGGTACTCGTTACTTTAAACAGATTCGTACCTTTTTCCATTTGAATCTTCTTCTTTTCGCTGACGTTTAACCCGGGGACATGCCAGGTGCGATAATGAATATCGAATTCGATTTTATCGTCCTGATTTCGGATAATTCGAAAACCGTCAAAAGTTTCAGGTCGGTAGGGTTCCCCATCTATCCAAAGTGCCAAACCGCCACAACCGCTGCGTTTTCCCATGTTGTAAAAATCGCAGCCTTCGCCGCGGTCGATGTGATAATCTTTCCCTTCGTCATTCAGCTTAAACCATTTATCGAGAATGGGATATGCAACGGATTTTGCCCAAACATCGATGCCACTGGCTACTTTATCCCGCACGCTCGGACCAAATACCCGAAAAGCAATGCGGTCGTTTTCCCAGGCAAGGTCGCTGCCACGGGCTTCACGACCATAGGTACGTGGTACTTCTGGAGCATTGGCAATGGTGTATTCGCCCAATTTCGGTGCGGGCACAATTTCGTCGTACCCCATTTTGGCTGCCTGGGCAAATACCAGTATTGCGGGGCCAAAGGCATGGTGATCGTTGTACACCCAGGGATGATGGATATATACTTCTTTTGAGCCATCGCCCGGACAGCGGCACGAAAAAGCACAGTGACTTACCGAACCATCGCTGCCAACATACGAGGCATAATTTTCAACCCCCGTTTCAAAATTTTTCATATACTTTCCGGGCAGTAACCCTTTTTCGAGTACCAATCCCAGACCATAAAGCAACAGACCACTACCCGAGGTTTCCACATACGATTCGGGAGCTGTCATTTCCTGGTGCCACAAGCCCTGCTCGTTTTGGAACTCAAGCACAGTCGTAAAAAACTGTGTGGCCAACTCCTCTACATCCTTTCTTTTCGGATGTGTATCGGGTAAATCGCGCGCAAGAATGGCCAAAGCAAAAGCTCCCCAGCCGTTTCCACGGCTCCAGCAATCTTCTGAAAGGACTCCTTCGCCCTGGAACCCGCGACCCTGATGAACCAGCCCAGTGTCCTCGTCTTTTAAAACGTTAAAGGATGCTAAGGTTTGAAACACCGCGTAATCCACCCATTCAGGTTTATCGAATTTTAAACCAGCGTAAAGCAAAAAGGGGGTAACCGTAAACACTACATCGATAAACATTTCGTGGCTCAGGTTGGGTGCCGTCATAATGTTGTCGTGTGTGCGTTTTTGAGTGCGCATCATTTTTTCGGCGGCATCAAAAACCTGGCTATCGAGACTGCTCGCGGCATTTTGCCAACTTACATATGCAGCTCCGGTTCCACCTGCCTCATATGAAATAAAATTCCCCTTGGCATTAATCTCTCCATTGCTGAATTTTTCTAATAAATAAACTACAGTGTCTAACACCGCTTCATTTCCCTCGAGCAAAGCAAATTCTGCCATGCCGTGCAACATCAATGTGCCGGCGTAAAAATCAAGCTCGCAATGCGCGCGTCCTTTTTCGAAGACTTGTAAAGTCAGCTCGCGTGTGTTGATGGTTTCTTCATGAACTGTTTGTTCTCTTGAGTTACACCCAACAACAAGCATTGCAAACACCAAAACATAGATTCTATTCTTCATAGTTTTTGAACCGCATAGAAACATAGAAAACTTCAGCATTGAAAAGTTACATTTTTAGAAATTGCGACCCTCTAAAAAGTTGTTTAGGGTTTCCATACTCATGGGTAAGTCATTGGCATTTTCTTTGGCCCACTTGCGGAATTGAGCTTTTATTTCCTCTGTCCAAACGCTGTCGATAGCACCGGCAGAAAACTTATTTTCTTTGATGCACCACTCGCCAAACACATCGAAAAGTGCGGTTACTTCGCCTGTTAAAACAATGTGCTCTACCAAATGTGCGGGTATAAAAACGATGCCGTCTTTTTTGGCCAACACGGCATCGCCGGGCAGTACAATGGCATTGCCAATGCGCACTGGCGAGTTGATAGAGGTGAGCAATGTTTTGCGCATGTACGATGGGTCTGATCCTTTGATCCAGCCGTTGAAACCATCAATTTTGCGCAGGTTTTCCATGTCGCGTATGTGGCCGTAGGCGATAATTCCGCGCTTTGTTCGGTTGTAAACGCCTGTGCCCAGATTGGAACCAATGATGGTTCCCAAATGTGGTTTCAGATAACCATCGGCTACATATACATCGCCTTCCACTAAGGTACTGATGGCCCATGAAACGGTACGGCGCTGCTCCCAGGCTCGACCCTCTTTTTTCCCCTGCTCGATTACCTGGTTCTCCAGATCGGGGCGCGAAGGCATAAACTGCGCCGTAACGGCACGGCCTGTCATGGTGGTGGATTCGCTGTCGTCGATAAATTGCCAGTCGCCTTCGTACTGATTGTCGTAACCCAATTCGATTAACTCTGCCCAGGCTTCTTCGAGCGTAATGCTTTTCAGGCGCTCCAAAATATCGTCCGAAACTTTTGGGCGACCATCGTCAAAGCGTTCGCCCTTCCAATCGGCGGTCAATGCCATAATGTATTCGGGTGACGAGCCTATGTTTTGGCCTTGAGAGAAATAAAAGCATAAAAACATAACAAGGGAAAGGAAAATGTTTTTTATCATGGTTCTTTATTTTGTTGATTTCTTTCTACACGTTTATGGCTTACGCTTTATAATTTATTGATCTTTTGAACTGTTCGTTTTGATGCTATTAAAAATGTATTTCACGGTTGGCCTTATAAATCCAGTTGTTCTGAGTACAAGTATATCCAATTTCTCGCCATATACTTTTATTAAAGCCTGTAGCGGATTTGCGAATTTGCTTTCTGAAATTTAATAAACAATGAGCTCCGCACTTGCGGAACTCATTGCTATATGTAGTTTTAATTGTACCCAAGGTTTTGTTCCAGGTCAGCGTTAATGTTGGCTTCAATATCATTAAACGGGATGGGCATTATCTGATGAAAATCCTGAATTTGTGGTCCATTAAGAGGATTATACTTCCGAACCCGCTCCACCAGTTTTCCTGTACGGGCAAGTGTCAATCGCCTGGCCTCTTCAAAAATTAATTCTCGGGCTCTTTCATCCAAAATAAAATCCAAATCAACATCAGTTGCCAATACAATATCAGCATTTGCTCTTGCTCTTACTACGTTCAGATCATCGGCAGCCTTTTGATGGTTTCCTTGCAACAGATAGGCCTCTGCTCTTAGCAAGTAAGTTTCTGCCAGCCTGATTATATACATGTCTCTGTACGTAGCGCCTGCAGTGGATTTGAGTGTCTGAAAAGCTGGATCATCAATCAAGCCTTCGGGATGTTGACCTGCCGTAGTGATTTTAGTTGGGTAGGGATACCATCGCCAATCCTGATTGACCCAAGTAGGGGAGGGCGCGTCTATAATACTCTGACCGAAATAAGCTGAAGCAGGATCGGTATAAACAAAGTCTCTTTGAATGTTGTATGCTGATGTGCGAATATCAGATACGGTGACGACCCGATTATCATCTTCAGGATTCAGCCCCCAAATATCATACAGATAATACTCTGTTGGCCGTACAAATGAAACTCCACGTCCGCCGACATTAAATGTGGACGCTCCTAATCCTTTATAAACACCCTGCTTATTGTCCGGATCTCTTAGTGAAAATGTGACTGGTGCCACAACGCGTTCCAGCATATTGGCAGAAGTACCGGAAGATTCAAGAACACCACCAGGTACGTCGAGTTCATACTGAGCAATCCATATTGATTCAGTATTGCCTGACTTCCTGTTTTGATTGCCGACCCGAAACAAATCAAAATACACATCCCCTGGCCGGCTTGCCAAACTACCAAATCTTGACGTCATCAGTGCCGTCGCCGGATGGTCGATGACTATTGTAGCTGCGGTAATAGCTTTGTCATAATCGCCCAGGGCTATATATGTTTCGGCGAGCAGATGGTTGGCTACAAGTGATGACACTTTACCATGGTGACTGCTGTAATATCAGGAAGATTATCTGCCGCCTCCGATGCATCGGCAATAATTTGGTTTAGCACCTCTCCTTTTGTTGCTCTTACATAATCTGTTTTTGGAGCCACTACTTCATCGAGTAGAATTGGTACGCCTCCAAAATAATAGACTAAATGACGATATGCCCATGCTCTGAATAGTTTTGCCTCTGCCTGAACTTCCTTTGCCTGGGCTTCGGTCAAATCAGAGGCACCAATCCTGGATATAATCGTGTTGGCATTAGATATAACCTTATACCACCTGTCCCATTGCAGTTCAATCAGACCAGATTGTGGTGTAAAAGAGATCGCATAGTTACCAATGCGATTGTTATCCAGTCTTGCGTTATACGCGATGTCTGTACCAAGGTGGCTTACATCCTCATTGGCATTACTTCCAAAAGCATGAATTTGCCGCACGCGGGCGTATAGATCTGTCAGCGCAGCTTGATAATTACTATAAGTCACATAAGAATTTTCGGGGCTATAAAAATCGAGTGGAACTTCTTTAAGGAATTCTTCCTCATTGCATGCGTTCAACGACACCAACGTGAACATGAGAACGATATACTTTATAAATTTTTTCATCGTGATTGCTGTTTAGGGTTTTAAAATGATATGTCGAGCCCGAAATTGTAAGATTTCAGGAGAGGGTAGGCATTTGTTGTAGCAACACCTTGTCCGGTTTCCGGATCCCAACCATCCCAGTCGGTAATCGTCAGCAGGTTTTTCCGCTCACAAATAATTTTAGACTCCCCAATCCAAGCCTCTGAGCCAGGTCATCTTTGAACGAATACGACAAAGAGATATCTTGTAATCGGACAAAATTTCTTTGCACAAATCTTCTTGCGGAGCCGGAAACGGGAGATCCTACCCATGGATTTGAATACTCGGCATCCGGACGAACTGGTGACCAGTAATTGTAAAAATCAAACCAGTTGGCGTTTGTCGCATTGCCTTTGGTGTTGTATCCACCATCGGCATGATTTTCTCTCAGGTAACCGTCTTTTCCTCCCTGAATCGAGTTGATGAAGAAACGGAAAGAAAATTGTTTGTAAGTCAGTGTGTTTTGAATACCCAATTGAAATGCGGGCTCCCGACGTCCTAAAATGATCCGGTCATTTTCGGGGCTTATTTGCCCGTCATTGTTTTGATCGATGACGCGATAACTACCCGGCTCAAAACCATCTGGTCGTTCTTCATTCACCTGCCAAAGCCCGTCTGTCTGGTACGAGTAAATGGTGCCGATAGATTCGCCAATGAATAAGTTGCTTCCAATAAGGTCATCCTCTTTTCCGTCTCCATCCAAATCTTCACCGAGAAGACTTACCACCTTATTGTTGTTTTTATAATAGCTTACACTTATATCCCAGGTGAAGTTAGTATTGGCAACCGGCGTCCCCTTTATAAACATTTCAAATCCCCGATTTTGAAGTTCTCCCAAATTTGTGGTAATGTTTCGAAAACCTGACAGCTCTGGAAGCGCCTGAGTCCACAACAGATCTCTGGTTCTTGAATCGTAATATTCGACATTGCCACTTATTCGGTCATTGAATAGTGAGAAATCGAGTCCAAAGTTGTAACCCAGTGTTTTTTCCCATTTCAAATCTTTGTTTTCGAGAGAGCTCACTGATCTTCCTACCGAAGTTGCTGAACCATCGCCGAAAACATAATTTGATCCTCCGCCTGCCTCAACAACCGCGAGTGAGCTATACCTGAGCGCTCTGTTACCATTTTCGCCATAACTTGCCCGCAATTTCAGATAACTGATTTGCGGCATAGCCATAAATGGTTCTTCGCTTATGGCCCAGCCCAATCCTATTGAGGGGAAAATAGCTGATTTGTTGTTTGCTGAAAAGGCACTATAGCCGTCGCGACGAACGGTTGCTGTGAATATGTAGCGGTTTTCATAATTGTAGGCTACCCGGGCCATTTGATACAAAAGTGATTCATCCCAGGCGCTCGACTGAATCCTTTGGTTTTCGGCAAGTGCTAAGTTATTGTATGAAAGATCGAGGTCTGAATAGCCTTCACCTGTTGAACTTGTTCTTTCATATTCGGCAGTATTCCAGCCGTAAACAAAAGTTGCATTCACACTGTGAGGGCCAAATTCCTTTGTATAGTTTACTATGTTGTCGAGCGTTTGCTCAAATTGATAAGCGTTGTTCTTGAAGGCAGATCCAGTTTGTCCTCCACCGTAAATGCTCGATCCGAAACTTCTTGAGAAAACCAGGTTATTGCCAAAATTTATCCGATAGGTCAATCCATCCACGCCAGGTATATTGGCAAGTGCATAGAAATTACCAACAAAACGATTGCGCTTTTCAAGATCATCATTGGTGATCGGCAATAATGGATTTGTATTTACATCTCCGACGGGATTTATGATCAAGTTGCCGTCTTGATCGTATGGTTCCACCAAAGGAGAAGTACGGACAATTTGATTGATATTGGGCGCATCACCGGAAAAATCAGTAAATGTGTATGAGCTGTTGGTGCCGATTGTCAACCAGTTAGAAAGCTTGGCATCCAGACTCAAACGTATGGTCCAACGCGTATAATCATCGCCCTTAATAAACCCTTTGTTATCGGTATATCCTGCGGATAAATAGTACTTTATCTCATCAGATCCTCCGGTAGCTCCAAAGGTGTGGCTGGTAATCAATGCTGGACGCGTTAATTGGTCGTACCAATCGAAATCTGAACCATCCTCGAAGCCTCTCACTAATGGCGGAGTCATATCTGAGCTGTAAATATCCCAGGCAGGGTTTTCCTCCGTATATCCCGATTCGACCGTATAGGAATCTATCCACTCTAAGTCACGCACTTTTTGTAAGAACTGGTCTCTTCTCAACAAATTGGCGTTTACAGTCGGAGATGAGGTAGCTACTGATCCGGAATAGGTAAATGTCGGCTTACGTTTATAATTGCCAGATTTTGTTGTGACAAGTATTACTCCGTTTGCCGCCTGAGCCCCGTAAATGGCTTTACTGCTCGCGTCTTTAAGTATTTCAACACTTTTTACGTCGGCGGGGTTTATATCGCCGAAACGACCGCTAAAAATGAAACCATCTACAATAATCAATACGTCGTTGTTGCCATTCAGCGTCGAAACACCCCTCACTTCAATAGATGGCTCACCTGTCGTTGTATTTGTCTGTCCAATGGTTACTCCTGGTACTGAGCCTTGCAGTGACTGCATGATGTTCACATTTGGAGACTCCCTGAAAGATTCAATGTCGGCTGATACAGTTGATCCGGTAAGATCACTTTTTTTCATAGTACCATAACCCACAACAATGACTTCACTTAGGGATGTGATATCGGCCTCGAGAGATACATCGATGACGGTCTGCGTTCCCACGAGGATTTCTTTAGAGATATAGCCTACATAGGAATAGACCAATATTACATTTTCTGAGGAAATTCTGACTGAGTAATTTCCGTCCATGTCTGTAATTGTACCGTTGGCAGTCCCTTTTTCGATCACATTGACTCCTGGTAGAGCAGCCCCGTCGGTGTCGGTCACTTTGCCGCTGACCGACTGGTTTTGTGCATTTTTCTCTAAAGCTGATTGACCAGCTGTGGTCAATTCTGCCTGGGCGAAACCAACAGCCACCATATTCAATAGCATGATTAATATCAATGCTTGGGTGCATTTTGAGTGGTCCCGGAGGAATTCGTAGCATTCCATGATTTTTTTCATAATAGGATGATTTAGTATAATTTGTAATTGTTTTTTTTGAAGTCTTGTCCGATAACTTCTTGTGATTTTTGGGTTCAGCCCTTTTTAGAATTGACTTTCAATGCTAAAAGGCCGACATGTTGCGTACTTTTCATTTTTTCATAGGCAGAAATTTTTTAAGTTCAATAATATATATCGCGTCTATTCATAGTTAATTCCATTGCTTTCCATGATGCCCTTCAGGTATCCGATGGCAAATATTTTCCCCAGCATCTCATATCCTACTGAAATGCCACCTTCAAATCCGTCCTGCCTTTCGCCATACATGGCCGGGGCATGGTCGGGTCTGATGGGGCCATCGAAACCGAGTGCCGCATAGTGCCGGAGCATTTCGGCCATAGGGGTAGGGCCATTGTCGTGGAAGGTCTCGCGAAACTTATACTTGTCGCCTTCCACGTCTCTGAGGTGCAGAAAGAAGATGCGCCGGTCTTTGATCCACTTTTCAGAAATCGCTTTTATATCTTCACCCATCGTACGGAAGGTGGCCTGACAAAAAGTGATGCCATTGGCCGGCGAGGGGTATTTGGCGATAATTTGATCAAAAGCCGCCGCAGAGGTGAGTATTCTTCCTACCCCTTTGAGCGGGCTTAGCGGAGGATCGTCAGGATGCAGGGCCATTTGAATGCCAAGCTCATCGGCCACGGGCAGTACAGCATCGAGGAAGTAGTACAGGTTTTCCCAAACCCTGGCTTCTGAAATTCGCTCTGCTTCGGGCATCAATTCATCTTTCACAGCTTCAAAATCGAATTCGCTCGTCAGCGCTCCACCCCGCTCCGCCACATCTACTTTGGTGCGCATCCAACCTATCGATACCATAAAATTGTAGCACAGCAGCCGGATATCGAGGCGTGCCATGTTGTGCAGCATCTGCTGGTATTTTTCGATCAATGCATCGCGGCTGGGCAACCCAAGCTTGATGGGCGACATATCGAATTGGTCGCCTTCCAGTCCGTAGAGTCTGAATCCAGCCTGCTCAAACTCCGCCTTGATGCTGTTGAGCGCCTCGAAATCGTACGGCGCCTCCCGGCCAGATAGTAAAGGCATAGCCTTGGTGATGGCGTGGTTGACACCAATCTGCCTGGCCAGCGTCCATTTGCGCTCGTAGTACCTTGGCGGAAGCAGCATTGTTAGTTTCATATTTTTGATCGATTGTTCATTATTAGTTCTGTTTGTTTTGGGAAGGGGCACTAGCAACTAGCAACTAGAACCCAGCAACTAGAACCCAGTAACTAGCACCTAGAAATACCCCCCCTTGTCGGTAATGTCCTTGGCCGATTGTCCCTCCTTGACCCAGCCGAAAATCTTCTTTTCGTTTTCTTTGATCTCTTCTGCCCGCACCAACACATCGTATGCGATGTCGCGTGGCACCACCAATACGCCATCGACATCGCCGAGTACCACATCGCCGGGCTTGATGATGACCGTGCCCATTTCGAGTGGGATTTGGTAGTGGGTAATCAGGCACCTGCCCAGGCTGCCGTTGGATGACCGGTACTTATAAAAAACCGGAAAGTCGGCTTCCAATATCTGATGCGTATCGCGAATGCCGCCATCGAGGCAGGCTGCCTTTATTTTTTTCTTTTTGGCTGTGGCGGTCATTACGCCCCCCCAGGAGGTCGATTTTTCATCGCCACTGCTGTCCCACAGCACAAAGGCATCTTCGTGCATTTCGTCCAGCATTTGAGTGCGAAACTCCATCTCTCCCTGCACCAGCACATTGGGAGCGCTCTTCACCGTAAATGCAATACCAGCCACGGTTCTGTATTCCCGTAAGGGAATAATATGGTTGGGCAAGGCCTGGTTGAGCAGGCAGAACTCACGCAGCACATCATTGATGGCTCCAGTGTATAATTGTTCGTAGCGCAGTAGTAGTTCTTTTTCGGCTATGGGGAATTCGGCCTTTGAAATGCCCTCGCGCAAAGCGATAAGCTTTTCAAGCTTCATCATTCCCACTTCTTTTTTGTATTGGTCTATGCTCATGTTTTATGGTTTTGCAGTAATTGGAATGCTTCATTTATCGATCATACTCCGGGACTCGACAGAAAGCCGCCGTCAACCGGAATGGTAATACCTGTTACAAAACCGGCATTTTTATCATCGATGAGCCAGTTCATACACCCCAGCAATTCGTGTGCATCGCCAAAGCGCTTGATGGGCGTCTGCCGCATGATGTTGACGGCGCGTTCGGTTTGTGAGCCATCTTCATGGAACATGATTTTTCGGCTCCTGTCGTTGAGGAAAAAGCCGGGTGCTATGGCATTGACCCTGATATTGGCCGGAGCAAGATAGGCCGCAAGCCATTGCGTAAAATTTACTATGCCACCTTTGGCCATGGCATAGGCCGCAACTTTGGTGATGGGCCTGTAGCTGGTCATGGAGGCAAAATTGATAATATTGCCATGCTTGTTCCGGGCCATTTCGCGCCCAAAAACATAGCAGGGAATCACCGTGCCCATGGTGTTGATATCGATGACGCTCTGGAAGGTTTGCATGTTGAGATTAAAAAAACCCTTCACTGCAGGATCACCCTCCAACTCCCTTTCATCAAACTCCACGGTATTGGTCAGGGCGTCGTTTTGGTTGCCCCCTGCCCCGTTAATCAGCACTGTAACCGGCCCCCACGTTTTCATCACGAGCTCATTGGCGGCTCGCACCGACGCTTCGCCGGAGACATCCGCGGATATGGAGATGGCTTCGCCGCCCGCAGCGTTAATTTCATCTTCCACCACTTTTAACTTGTCTATAGACCGACCCAGCAATGCGACCTTGTAGCCCTGCCTGGCCAAATCCCTGGCCATTTCTGAGCAGAGTGTTCCTCCTGCCCCCGTGACGACTGCGATTTTATGTTTGGTTTTATTCATTGAAAATCCATTGTTTACTATTGAAATATGCGATGTCTTTGACGAGCTGCGCCAGCAACGATTCATCTGCGGGCATCACGCCTTGCGCTACCCAAGTCCCTATTTGATCGCAGAGAATCCTGCGGAAGTATTCATGTCTCGAAAAAGAAAATACACTGCGGCTATCGGTGGTCATGCCAATGAATTGGCTCAGTAGTCCGAAGCTGGCGATGTCCTGCAAGTGCTTTATGATTCCGTGGTACTGATCGTTGTACCACCATGCTGGGCCAAACTGGATTTTTGCAACTATACCATCCTGGGCATACGAACCGGTGAGGGTGGCAAAAGCTTCGTTATCGACCGGATTGAGCGTAAAAAGGATCGTCTTGGGCAATAGGCCTTCGAGCTCCATACGGTCGATAAGTTGTGCAAGACCTCTGATATCGCAAGCAAAGCCCATACCGGCATAGCCCCCTGCCGGGCCTGCCAGCTTGCGCAGCCTGCTGCTGGTGAACCTTTGTGCCCCGATGTGCAATTGCAACACCCAATTCCGCCTTGCGTATTCTTTTCCCAAAAACTCCAGGAGGTGGTTTTTTATAACTGATAGTTCCTGTACGCTTACCTGGTCTTTTTGCACCAATTTTTTGAAAATGGCCTGAGCGCTTGCTGCGGTCGTTGGGAGGAAAACAAATCCGGCATCTAACGAATGGTCGGCCAGGCAGCAACCTGCTGAGTCAAAATCATTGAGTTTGACGGAGATAGCGTGTTTGTAATGGTCGAGCGAAGTGATCACCACCTGTGTGGCATGTTGCAGTTTTTGCAGCCAGTTATCAAAATCGGGCGTATCAACTGCCAGAATGGCATCGCCGCGCAAAGACGGCAATACGGAAATACCGTGGAATTTGGATGCCTTTTGGTGCGCTTCGAGATCGTCAAGAAGCACATCGGAGGTGCATAATTTTTCTACCTTAAATTGTCGCAACATATCCATAGCACCATAGCCTGGCTGTTGCAACAGTTCATTGCATCGATCCCATATTTCCCTGGCGTTGTGTTCGTTGAGCGATTCATCCAAATCAAAAACCTCTTTCAACTCCATGGCAGACCACAAATGCAGCGGGTTGCCGATAGTTTTGGGCAGCGTTTTGGCCCAATGCATAAACTTGCTTTCATCGCTGGCATCGCCTGTGATCTGTTGTTCCGGCACCCCGCAGATTCTCATAGCCCGGTGCTTGTATGGGTCGTGAAGCACCCAGGCTTCGGCAAGATTTTTAAATTGCCTGTTCGTGGCCAGGTCTTGCGGGCACAGGTGGTTGTGGTAGTCAATGATGGGCAGGTCTTTCGCTACCTCATAAAACAGCCGCTTACCCATCTGGCTTTGCAACAAGAAATCTTCTGAATACCGGGCTAATTCCGCGCTTTTTATTTCCATTGTCCGACAATTATGGAGTTCATGTTTGTGTCTAATCTTTTTTCGTTGTGC
Source organism: Cyclobacteriaceae bacterium (assembly GCA_012033595.1). Taxonomy (GTDB): domain Bacteria; phylum Bacteroidota; class Bacteroidia; order Cytophagales; family Cyclobacteriaceae; genus JAAUQL01. The sequence goes on from JAAUQL010000068.1 coordinate 25,694, forward strand.
TGGTTGCTGTCTTTCTTCTGCCAACTCCTATCCATATCGCCACCCCGATGGCAAGGCACAGCACTCCCGAAAGGAAAGTAAGGCGGCCACTAAGCAGTGCGATGCTGGGTATGGCCATGCTTACAAATAGCAATCCGGCACCAACCAGGGAAGCGATGTACAAGACAGTGAGTGCTTTTTGGAATTTGGTATCAATTGCCGGGATATCTTTGATTTTTCACTCAATTGAGCAAACAAACCACTGACACGGTTTTTGTATTCCATATCCTTTACAGGAAAAAATCCCGATCCATAAAATATCGCCAAACAAATGGCTGTCTCTATCAAAGTGGCCATTTCCCAGGAGATCATTTCCGGAAAACTGTTGAGCACCAATCCTGCTAACGCACCGACCACCACGGTGAGCAGGGCACCTTTCACTGTAGGCCGTTTCGAAACAATGCCCAACACCAATGGCACGCCGATAGGAATGGCAAATATGCCCGTGAATAGCTTGTTCGCTTCAAAAGCCCCACCGAAGTTTTTGATATACAATCCTCCCAAAAGCACCAGCAAACCCACCAGCACGGTAGAAGCCTTGGCTACAAACAATAGGCGATGATCGGTAGCATTTTTATTGATGAGGCGTTGGTATACGTCTTTTGAAAGCACGGAGGCAATCACATTGTACTCTGCATTGAGCGATGACATGGTAGCGGCAAACATAGATGCGATCATGACGCCCATCACCCCGGCGGGCAAAAGGTTGCTCGATATGGCCACGTAGGCCATTTCCTTATCTGGCAACCCGGGAAATAACACATAGCTGACTATAGGCGGTATCATGAACACCGCAGGGATGAGCGCAAAGAGCAAGGCAGACAAATACCCCACTTTAATAGCCGATTTTTCATCTTTCACGCTGTAAAAACGCTGGATAAATATCCAGTTTTCATTGTATTTGATGATGATCATGAGATAATACACCGCCAGCCAGAAAATGGCTCCTTTGGGCCCGTTGAAGAAATCAAAATGCTCAGGAGCCAGGCTAATCAATGTGGCCAGTCCTCCTACTTTTGCAAGTGACAAATACAGCAAAATGATAGAAGTGAAAATGAGAATAATAAACTGAACGGTGCCCATAATGGATACCGCCCACAAGCCACCAAACAAGGTGAATGTGATGACGATAAACGAAGAAATGACCAGGCACCATTCCAGTGACAATGGTGTGACTGCCGTCAGGAATATGCCAATGGCATAGAGTCGCACCATGTTGTCGAGGATGCGGAGCAGAATGCCCACCCAGCCGATGGTTTGTCGAACCGAAGAGCTAAAGCGGCGTTCCAGGTATTCGATGGGCGTGGAAACACCGGCTCTGCGCCATCTTTTGGCGAAGATCATCGCCGCAATGATACACGCCGGCACCGTACTGGTAAACACCGTCACCGAAACCATGCCATGCTCGTAGGCTATGCCGGCATAGGCGACAAACACGAAGGTGCTAAACATGGCCATGAAATTGCTGATGCCTGCCGCCACCCAGGGTATGGCCCCCGAGCCTTTGGTAAATGCATTAACATCTTTCACATACCACTTAAAGAACAAGCCGATGCCTGCCATAAGCAGCAAGTATAAAAAAATGGCGATATAATCCAGTCGGACAAGCTCGGTCATCGTGGTTTATTTCAAATTGATTAATTCCCGCTCGGCAATTACCACCGGCGAGTCGTACACAGCTAATCCTTTAAAGCTTGTGCCTTTTGATTCAGCAGTCATGGATTTTCGTGGCATTTCATATACCATACCCGTACGCAGATCAACCCAAACCGGGTCTTTAAAAGAGACCCCTTGGAAGGTCATATCAATAGCCTGTGTGGCATTGTAGTCTGTCGGCCGGTTGGTGTGCAACCAAAGTGCCACCATGTTCTTATCTTTTTTACAAAAGCAAAAGCTGAAAACTCATGCTGAGTATTGCTTTTCGCCTCGAAATCAGTAATTCTTTTCAGTTGGTCATCGAACAAAGTAGCGAGGTTTTGTACGGCGTAGTATGCCTGTTTTGCATGACCTACCGATTTATCATCATTGGCATAGAGCAGCCCCTTCCGGTTCATTTCATCGGGATATTTCAGATCTATTATGGAAAAAATCGATGACGGAATGTCCCTGCCCAAGTCGCCCAACATGCGGCGCAACGCCCACTTGGCCTGCGTCAGTTCAGTCCATTCATATTGCTTCAGAGCTTTGGTATTGCGCCATTCCGAAGGGGCGCCATTTTCGCCCTGCAAAAGCTGCATGTTTGGTGCATATGCTTTCATTACCTCGCGCAGTTCTTCTACTGTGGTGTAGCTATCATCCGGGTTGAAATTATAAGGATGGTAGCACAGATAATCCACCAAATCTGTTTTGTTGTTTTCTTGTAAAAGTTCCAGTACATCCTCAGTCCAATCGATAGGTAAACCTGCCAGCGCAAACCCAATTATTTTCGATTCAGGCTGAATTTCTTTAATCAATTCGGCTGTTTGCATCAGCAGCTCGGCGTACACCTCGGGCGGATTGTGTCCATTGGGCTCATTCCAAATCTCCCACTCGTCCACCACATCTTTATACCGGCTTACGAAGGCGCTTACCCAGTTGAGCCAGGCAGTACGGGTTTCTTCATCGGTATCAATACTCGAGCCCAACACCACATCGCCTTTGCCATATAGCGGGTTGCCGTAGCTAAGGCAAACCCAGGGCTCAATTCCTTTTTTCGGTAGGTCATAAATCACTTCATCCAACCATGCCCATTCGTACACTCCTTTTACCTTTTCGCATTTGGCCCAGCCCCCTTGCAGCCTTACTTTTTTGATTCCAAGCGCTTCGAGGTATGGACTCCAGGCACTGTAGTCGGTATAGTCGCGATCCATTGTTTCTCCACCTACCGACCAGTTAGATCCTGAGATTTCGTGGGTGGTTCTGGTTTTGAGTTTACCGATTGATTTATACGGCACATCGGGTGATTCTGCGACAGGTTGTGCCGACAGACTTATGCAGAAACTAAAAAAAATGGATACAAGGATGAATACATTGTTTTTCTTCATTGTCTTGGTCTTTTCATATTTAGGGAAAACCTGTATTGACTTTGTTTCAAAGGAAAGTATTCAGGCTTATCACAAAAATAGTGAGACAAAAATCGAGGTAGGTAGAAGCCAATTTGCCAATGATTTAACTATATTTGCCTGTATTGAACAATAAATGGTGATTATTAATAATAATGTTGAATGAAGCCAATTTACTATAAAAAATATTGGCAGGATACCGACTCCTCTTTTTTGGTAAAATACGCCGAAGTACCTCATACCTTCGACAGGTTCCACTTCCACAATGAGTATGAATTGATGTTCAACATCCAAAACCGGGGTACCCGCTTTGTGGGAGACAGTATCAGGCGGTTTGACAATGGCGATTTGGTGCTGGTAGGGCCAAACACACCACACTATTGGCATAGCGACGATATTTTTTTTAAAGGTGACGAAAAGCTAATGGCCAAGGTCATACTGATTCAGTTTTCCCGGGACTTTTTAGGGTCACATTTTTTTGACATCCCGGAGATGTATGCCGTAAAGGAACTGCTTCACAAAGCTACCAGGGGAGTGCAGGTGTTGGGTAACGAAAGAAAGATAATTGGTGAACTGCTCCTTGAGCTGCCAGAATCCAAGGGCTGGGAACAACTCCTCAAATTGATTCATATTTTGTGCTTGCTCAGCCATTCGCCAAAGGTAAACCTGCTGGCCAGTACACGCTTCAATCAATCTATCTGGATGAAAGACGAGAGCAAAATCAGCAGGGTGTTCAATTATATTATGCACAATTATCAAAATGAAATCAGCCTCGATGAGGTGGCGGCACATTCCAGTATGAACAAGGCATCATTTTGCAGATATTTTAAAAAAGCAGCCAATAAGACATTTTCACAGGCCTTAAACGAAATCCGCATTGGCTTTGCTTGCAAGGAAATGATCTATTCCGACCTCAACATCTCTGAGATTGCCTTTGCTTGCGGCTACGCCAATGTCACCTATTTCAACAAAGTGTTCAAAGAAATAAAAAAATGCACTCCTTTGGCTTACCGCAGCATGCACCTGAACAATAAGGAAGGGATTTGATCATTAGCCCACTACGCTACAAAGGCGGTTTGGGTAGTTTGCATGGGCATCAAAGGCTGTATTCTGGTTTGCATTTACGATGGTGAAGATAATTTAGTAAACTTAGCGGGTTATTGTAATGTGTCAAGATTGAATGCTATACCTTTCAAATAGGGTGTTGCCACTCTAAAAGACTTATCTGTTTTAACCCCGATTATGGTATTCATTTCCCAGTTAAAAATAATTTCTACAAAAAAGTCCCTGACATAGAATAAATGTCCATGCTTCTTTTTAGTCTGCCTTGTTGCTAAAATTGTCCCAAAAGCCCATACATATTCAGCTTGTTGGTTTTTATTCAAAGATTCAAAAAATTGTACTTCCATAGTTATCGCATTTAAAAATCAGTTGGACAAATGTATAATTGGTGTAGGAAGTTATGTGGATGGCAGTATTATTTATCGGTGAATTAATAGCAGGAAAAGTGGATAAAATTTAAAACAAAGATATTATTAAGCGCTGATAAACAGACTATTGTAGGGACTGATTTCAATAAACGCATGTACCGCATAGCATGGGCGATTTGTCTTAAAAAGGGAATGAAGCCGGAACGCCATGTCAATAACCATAATTATGACACGGATTGAATCCTCTTTTTTCGGGACTGCGCCTCCAGCTCTTTTATGTAATTTTGCAAATACTCCACCAGTTCATTTTGTTCGTTTTCACGTCTCGAAAAATCTTCTTGGGTAGCGGCCATTTCTTCCAGGTTCTGCCGCATTTCTTCTTCCTGGGCTTTGAGTTCTTCCGCTTGAATTTGCGAAGTATGCAGCAGGTGTAATGTCATTTCCTGGATTTTAATCGCCTCATAATTTGACGCCAGCAAATGGCATACTTTACCTATTATTTCTATATGCTGAGGATCAAAAGATTGAAAAGAAGCGATTTCCATGGCTCCAAACACCTTCTTGTCCGTCATGATTGGATAGATAATCAACTTGTCGGGCAGTGCATGACCTAGTCCGGACGTAATAGAAATATAGCCCTGTGGTACCTGATTGATTACCGCATATTCCTTTTCCTTCCAGGCAGCGCCAATCAGTCCTTCACCTTGATAAATGGTCTTTTCCTGGTATTTTTTACGATCATAGGCGTATGAAGCCATAAGATGCATAGCCTGTGGTTGATTGATGTCGTCCACGAAAAAAACCCCCCCTGGTTGGCTCCGATATATTTGACCAGACGCGAAATTATAGTGTATGCCAACTCCTCGAGGTCTGTATTGCTTTTCATTATATCCACAAAGGAAGAAACGCCTTCCGCCACCCATTTTTCTTTTTATCAATTTCAGAAGCCTCTTCCAGCACTTTGTTTGTTTCATTGATTGCATCAAATTGCTGATCCAGTTTTTTCATCATCAATTTAAAATTGGTGGAAAGCTCCCCAATCTCGTCCCTGCTTTGCAAGCCCTCCAGGGCATTTGTCCTTTCTTTACCGTTAATTTCATCCTTGATCACATCATTGAGCAAGGCTATGGGTCGTGATATACTTTTGTCGAGGCCAATAACTATGAAAAAGCCCGCCAAAATCATGAGTATAACCGATCCTAAAAAATAAAAACTTGCCTGCTGTTGAAAATCGGCGCTTTTAGTATCAGCATATATAAGCATAGCATCAGAAATTGGCTCCAAATCATTTGCAGACTGCAACAATTTACCAGAGACACCTTCAGACTCACTCAGCCCGATTTCCATTTCCAATTCTACAATTTTTACGAACTTTTGGATATAATTATCAATTACCCTACTAATATTCTTTTTGTAAGCAGGGCTCATATGTGCTTCATCTGACATGCGCACATATTCCTTAAATTCTTCGGCAGTTTTGCGAAGTGTTTCAAAATATTTCAAGTCTTTTCGAAGCATGAAATCCTTCTCATGCCGTCTGAGCGAATAAGCATATATTTTTTCTCTGGGGCCTATGGCTTCTTGTAGATTGTGTACGTCTTCCCTCATGCTGCCTTCCAGTCCATGATCTTTGAAACCACGCTGCTGGTACAATTTGGTGAGCTCATCAAAGCTGTCATTGTACATCTTGATACCACTTTTCATATCGGACAACATGGTATTGAGCACCACATCCTCCACCAGATTTTGATAGATAAGTGAATCAATGAGCGAATTTATCGTGGCAATTTCTGCTTGATGGGCTTCAGTGGTTTGCGATTGAGCAGATTCCAAAAAATTGACTGTTTTACGATCATACATGATAAAGTTTTTCTCATGCAACCGTGCTTCTTTCAGGTGAAGCAAGATGTCCATCACCTTTTCCTTATAACCCACATAGTTTCCCGCCTCCTGAACTTTGAGATAAGAAACTGCTCCGCCTATGGCAGTGATGGCTACCATAGAAATAAAAGCTAATCTTAGTTTTAGCTCTATTTTATTAAAAATATGCATGTATCCTCCTATTTCAGGTCAAATATACTTATGTCTTTGCTTTTCCTATCCTTGATTAAATTATTTTAATGTCACTTTCAGAACACAAATACTTAATATAGTTGGAATTGATAAAAAAATTACATGTTACAAATTTTAATTCAGTTATTTTTAAAAATAATGTCACAGTATTTTGAAGCAATTTATTAACGGGATGAATAAGACATACTTAATACGCCCACCATGTATTCAGTTGCCATTGGAGCATAGTATACCTTATGAACTAAACCCCTTGGAAGTTTGTGCATTATTCGCCTCTGATCAACGGACTATTGAGCAGCCCCACCCAGGTGGATGTATAATTACCGTTTGCGCTTAATAGTGCGTACCATTTCCTATCGAAATAGCAACCCCACTCAAAAGCTTCGATGGCTTCCCGGGGGTCGAAGAGTTTGCCAGGCTGATAATCCGCAAGCCCCGCAGCAGCACGGTCTTTGTCGATCTGAACGGTAGTATTCACCCATTCTTTACGTACTTTTTCGCCTGTGGCATAAGGCACAATGTATTCCAGCGATTTTTTTATCGAACTTCCATTTGAACCCACATAATCGTACAAGTCAAAGGCAGAATCGAAAGGTTTAAGATTTATAACTATCGTCAACATTGGTTTTATTCCTCCAATATGATAGCTGAGTGCATCGCGTTGCTTCAAATCATTGCTGGTGCCATCTGCAAAACAGGCCGTATTGATATACTCTTTGAAGCCTGCAATGGCAAATTGCTTCATTTGCTCATCGCCCAGCACGCACCCTATCATTCCTATCATTCTCAGGCGCTTTGTTTGCCAATTGTTATTTGGAGTATATTCACGTGCTTGTTCTGCGGAAACAATGTCACGCATCCACTGTTCAACCAACTTTCTTTCGTCTATGCTAAAACGATCGTAAAAGAGATAATAAGCCCAGAAAAGGGGCACAAACTTATTTTCATTGATCGGGTTGCCCGTAGGAATATATTTTTTGGCCCATGCCAAAACGAAGTTTACGGCCTTGTTTGCATAGCTGGGTTTATTACTGATATAGCTTGCATAAATGAGGCTAACCACAGCGTCTATGTCTTCAAGGCTTGTTTGGGTATCTAACCTTTGGGGGTTGTTGTTCAACAAACCCTCATAATATAATCTTTGAATGGGTCGAGGAGCTATTTGCAAAGCCGCTCCGGCCAGTAGTAACACACTGTCGCAGCGCTCTCTGACTTGCTGGTTTTCCTTGCTCAACCTGAACAATCTTTCCCGTTGGTCTTTATCAAGAATGACCACATCTGTAGTTTGTCCTTGCAATGCTGAAACAGGCAATACGATCACAAAGAGCAAAAGGAAAAAATTTTTCATGTGCAGTACCTTGAAAAGGTGTAAAACAATTACCTGAGAGTTACTTACCGAAGGTTGCATTTTGAGTATGCTATGTTGTGAAATATGCAGGCAAATCACTGTGTACTTTTCTCAATTTCTTCATCGGTCAAACCGGTTAGTTCCGCGATTTCATCAATATTAAAACCTTTGGAAAGCAGTTTTTTTGCAATCTCATTTTTGCCTTCTTTTTTACCTTCCAGAATTCCTTCTTTTTTACCTTCCAGAATTCCTTCCTTTTTGCCTTCCTGTATACCTTCCATCTTGCCTTTTATCAAGCCCTCTTCAAATTTGGTGTCAAATGAAGCTTTTATATCTCTGTAATACTTCAGGCTATCTTCATAGGAGCGCTTTTGCTCCGGAGTGAATTTTGCAATTTCAG
>JAAUQL010000001.1 GCA_012033595.1 Cyclobacteriaceae bacterium
CGTGCTTCCCGGAGGAGCAACAGTTTAAAAATCGGCCTTTCTTAGAGCTTAACTAATTTAAGAAAAAGATGGATGGGCGCAATACATCGTTAGCTCTGAAAGTAAATGTTTGAAATATATGGGGGATTGCAATCAACGCATGAGCAGGAGCTATTTTCAATGGCAAGAAAGCATACAATAAGCAGCATGATCTGGCGAAGGCAATCGCGGCCCATGGGAACAGTTGATACATACGTGCTTCCATGCAACCACTAATTTCGTTTTGCCCGGGTGGCAGCTGATGCCCGAATGAAAAAAGTCTATGGTGGTGCACGCGATTCAAAACGGTATATTGGCGATATTTTATATTTTTGCACCCGCATAAATCCGATTCTATTCATGTACACATATTCTCAACTCAAAGACTTTTGTTATCAGGTATTTATCAAAATGGGCTGCCCCGAAGACGAGGCACAGACCGCGGCACAGGTGTTGGTGTCGGCAGATCTTAGAGGGGTAGATTCGCATGGCGTGGCTCGGCTCTCGGGCTATGTACGTCTGTGGGAGGCAGACAGAATCAATGCCACGCCCGATATCAAGGTTGTTCATGAAACCCCTGGTACCGCGGTGGTAGATGGCGATGCAGGATTGGGACTGGTCGTAGCGCCCAAAGCAATGGCGCTGGCCATAGACAAAGCGCGACAGGTGGGTACGGGCTGGGTTTCGGTAAAAAACTCCAACCATTTTGGCATTGCGGGCTATCATTCCATGCTGGCCCTCCAGCAAGATATGATCGGCATCAGCATGACCAATGCAAGTCCGCTGGTGGCTCCTACCTGGTCTAAAGAACGCATGTTGGGCACCAACCCCATAGCAGTGGCCATTCCGGCGGGCGATGAACCTCCATTCGTGGCCGACTTTGCCACCACGACCGCGGCCAATGGAAAACTGGAAATTTTGCAGCGAAAACAAGAAAATACTCCCGGCGGCTGGGTGCAGACCAAAGACGGCCATCCGTCCAATGATGCCTTTGAAGTAAAAAATGGTGGGGCGCTTTTGCCCTTGGGTAGCGATCGCGAGCATGGCAGCCACAAAGGTTACTGCCTTGGTGCTATTGTCGATATTTTTTCGGCTGTGTTAAGTGGCGCAAGCTATGGGCCCTGGGCACCTCCATTTGTAAGTTTTTTGCCCGTGGCCGACGATATGCCCGGCGAAGGATTAGGTCATTTTTTTGGCGCCATGCGTATTGATGCGTTTCAAACTAAGGAAAATTTCAAGGCCAATATGGACAAGTGGATTCGAAGGTTTAGAAGTGCGCAACCAATTGATGGACAGGAAAGTGTGCTAATTCCCGGTGACCCCGAAAGAATGATAGAAAAAGAGCGAAAAGACTCGGGGTTCGAATTGCTAAAACCGGTAGAAGACGACCTTAGAATGCTTGCTCAGAAATTTGGGCTCAAGTTTGAATAATTTGCGCAAGCATTTATAAAGCAATTATTACCAAAAGGTGTAAATGCCAAACATGTTTTACAGGTTGGAAGGAATGGCCGACATAATTCATCCGTTTGCGGAATTTACCTCAGGTCTTGCAATACGCACCATTAAGTGGTTTAACTGCCACTTTTTCACATGACAAATCGAATAAAAGCTGCTAAAATCCTGCGGTAATGCCCACGCGAAGCACAATAGGGCTATCATAGGGCAAGCGAACTGAATTGCTCTTGTCGAACCTATCGTAAGAGAAATTGTACAAAGCGGTAAGGAAAAAAAAGGCATTGCGGCCGATTGGCTGGGATATGCCTCCACCGGCCAAAAAAGAATTGAAATCTTCGCGGCGTTGAGTCCCATCGGAATACAACCCGTCAAAATTCAGATATTCGTATTCTGCCTGCAAAAATACCGGGCCAAAAAGCATTTGCCGGGCAAAAAGCCCAGCTCCATAGTCATTGCCCTTGTACTTTTGCCGCCGGTTGCCCAAGTTGTAGTCGAACGTAGTGTATTGATACATCAATCGAACCCCGGTGGAAAGCCTGGGGGTGACATGGTAGCCGATAATGGGCGAAACGCTCACAAAGGTGTAGTCGCCAAAGCCGGCACCAAAACCGCCGCCAATGTACATTTTATCCAGAAAAGCGGGCCTTTGCTTTTGCTCTTCCTGGGCTATGCTCAGGTGGAAACACAGTAATAGAGTCGGTATGAAATAAACGATGCGGTTTTTCATTGTTAAGATCAAATATGGATGAGTGACAAAATGATGGACGAAGTGCTTATTCCGGTACCAAAAACGAAAAGTTCTTCCGTTTCTTTTTTCATCAGATATTTTTCGCGCGCAAATTTTTCGAGCGCTTCGGTATCGGTAAGCAATTGTTCCCTTTCCTGCTTTACTTCTTCTATTTTATCGAGATAAAATTCTTTTTCCCTGTTGAGTGTACTGAGTTGGCGGCTTAGCCTGTACTGGGTGTACAGATCGTTGGAATCAAGGAACAACATCCAGAACAAAAAGAGCATCCCGGAGATGAAATAAAAACTTTTGGTAAATTTTGGCAGCCTAACGAACATTGCTAATATTATTAAAGGCCAAGGTACACAATTCTGCAAAAAGAAAACAAACAGCCCGATTAAAAATAAAACGATAGATGGCCACTACAGTGCCAGTGCGTCCAGGTACAATATGTATTTTACTTTCTACAATTACCCTTGAACTCATTCGAAGAGCGCTCTCATTATCTTTTGTTTATAGTGTTCATCGGGAAGCGCTCTAAGTTTTTGGGCGCTGAATTCCGGTGTCACATCGCGCTGAGGTTCGGCCAGCAATTCATAGCCGACCATAAATTTCTTGACTGTGGCAGAGCGTAGCAATGGCGGAAAAAAAGACATGTGCAAGTGCCAGTATTCATGTGGCAAGCCGTCTGTCGGGCTTTGGTGTATGCCAGCCGAATAGGGAAAGGACACTTCGAACACGTTATCGTATTTTATTGTCAATCGTTTGTAGATTTCAGCAAATGCATCTTTTTCAGAGTCGGTCAGTTGCACGATATTTTGCACGTGGCGCTTGCTCACCATCATGGTTTCGAAAGGCCAAACCGCCCAAAACGGCACCAGAGCCACAAAATGTTCATTTTCGCAAACTATCCTGATACCATCTTCCAACTCAGCTTGTACATAATCTGCCAGAAGGCTGCTACCGTGTTTTTGGTAGTATGCACGCTGATTGTCCGTTTTGCGCGCCGGCTCCTGAGGTACCGTACTTTGCGACCATATCTGTCCGTGCGGATGAGGGTTGCTGCAGCCCATAATCTGGCCTTTATTTTCAAATATCTGCACGTAATTGATAAATTCGTTGCTGCCCAGCGCCTGGTATTCGTTCACCCACAAGTCCACCACTCTCCTGATGGCGCTCGTTTCCATTTCCGGAATGGTGAGGTCATGCCGTGGCGAGAAGCAGATCACTTTGCAAATTCCCTGTTGGCTTTCCGCCTTGTAAATATCGCCTTTGGAGAAGCGGCCTTGTGGCACATTTTCCAGCAAAGCCGAAAAATCATTGGTAAAAACATAGGTGTCTTTATAGTCGGGGTTGTCTTCGCCGCCTATTCTCGGATTGCCCGGACACAAGTAGCACGTAGGATCATGCTCAAGCCGATGGTCGCTTAGAGGCTTTTCCACCTGACCCTGCCAGGGTCTTTTGGACCGGTGAGGCGATACCAGTACCCAGGTGTCGGTCAGGGGGTTGTACCTCCGATGGGGATGTTCGTTAAGATCGAATTGTTGCATGTCAATATTATATTTTGCCCGTGCCGTTTTCTATTTTTACTTTGTAAGTTTTCAATTCCAAGCCCAAATCCTGCCGGTAGGCTTCGGTCATCGTAGTTACAAACTCATCTAATTTGTCAATTTTCACCAGGTTGATGGTGCATCCGCCAAAACCACCTCCCATCATTCGCGCACCGATTACCATGCCGCTTGCCATGGCCTTTTCTGCCAGGAAGTCAAGTTCTTTGCAGCTCACCTGGTAATCTTTGCTCAGGCCCTGATGCGTAAGGAACATGTTTTTACCAAAACCAAGCAGATCGCCCTTTTTCAACATTTCGGAGCATTGCAGCACCCTGGCTATTTCCTCTATCACATATTTGCATCTTTTGTACACTATCGGATCAAACTCCCCACGGTGTTCTTCGAGCATTTCCAGTTTTGCATCCCTCAATGATTCTACATCCCGGTAATATTTTTTCAAAATCATCACACCGGTTTCACACTCGTTTCTTCTGGTATTGTATTCTGATGAAGCAAGGGAATGTTTCACCTGGGTGTCGCACAATACGATGCGGTAGTCGGTAAGTACAAAATTGAAATACTCATGCTCTAATGTTTTGCAATCGAGGCGGAATATTTGATCTACCCGGCCAAATACGCTTGCAAACTGATCCATGATGCCGCACTTTACGCCGACAAACTCATTTTCGGCGGCTTGCGACAGTTGCACTATTTCCAGCTTGGAGAGCTTATGTTCAAACAATGTGCTCAAGGCAAAAGCAAACGCACACTCCATGGCTGCCGACGAAGACAAACCGGCTCCCAGCGGTATATCGCCTCCAAATACACAATCAAAGCCTTTTATTTCCAGATTGCGTTGCTGAAACTGCTCGATCACACCCATTATGTAGTTGGGCCAGCCCTTGTCCGACGAACGGAAATTATCCACATCAAAATCGAAAGATTGCTTCAGATCATAAGAGATCACATGGCATTTGCTGCTGTAGTTGGCACTGATGGCACAAATTATTTCCTTGTCGATGGCAGCGGGCATCACATAGCCTTGGTTGTAGTCGGTATGTTCGCCGATCAGGTTTATCCTGCCCGGTGAGCGTACGATCAGCGGGTTTTTATTAAATGCGGAGGTAAATTTTTTTTTGATTTCTACAGACAGCATTGCTCGGGTCTTTAGTTTATAAAAAGTTAGGCAAATTTACATAATAATAAAGGTATAATATACTTTTATAAATAATTTGTTTATTTTGCTTGTAAATTTCCCAGTCAGCAGAAGCGAGGCGCATTAATAATCGCATTGTACCCAAAGCGCTTAGATGTGAGTTTTTGCAACAAATATTTTATTTCAAATGTTAAATAGTTGCCTACATTTGCCGTACAATCAAACACAAAAGCTGAAATACACACGATGACTCTTGCTGAAACCCAATCCGGAGAAGTTCGAATACCAAAAAATATGCACCTTATCGAAAAGGCAAACAGCCTGGTATTTGAGTATAGTTGGTTCAAGCCCAAGTATATCGTTTCTTTAGTTGCCACGCCGCTTTTTATTTATTTCCTGGTCAATTCGTCTTTCATCCTCGGAGATTTTAGCGAGCTTACCTTGCCCGTGTACATCTTGCTTGGGTTGGGTGCGGCGGTCATTTACTTTTCGTTGGCCAAGTTGATGAACACTACCTCTATATTTGTTAACAACCAGGAGATTGTAGTGCGGAGCGGTCCGCTGCCATGGGACAAAACGTGGTGCTGCCCAAAACAAAATTGAAGCAACTTTATGTCACTCAGCACAGGGTGGGTCACAGATATTATAGGTTTTCTACCACCTACCAGGTCAATGCCATCCTCGACAATAAGGAAGTGATCACCCTGGTGAAAGGACTGGACAGCGCACAGCAGGGGCGTTTTATAGAAAACAAAATAGAAGATTTCCTCAACATCACCGATGTGCATGTTGAGGGGGAGCTTAAGAAAGATTGAAGCAATGAGGCTGGGTGTGTCGCCTGATGTTTCCATAAGGATATCAAGCTCATGCAACGGCTACCAGCCAACCAGAGTAAACAAGGCCAACTAAATAATCACTCAGGTTTACTTATTGCACTCAGACCTTATTCATACCATTCAGAAACCAACTCCAAAGGTTTGCGTTGCAGGCTGGGCACCATGCACTGATCTGCCGCGTACCCGACGGGTATAAGCAGGAAAGGGCGTTCGTTGCCTGGCCTTTTCAGCAGTTTTGACAAAAAATCCATCGGACTGGGGGTGTGAGTGAGGGCGCATAGTCCGGCATGGTGAATAGCAGAGAGCAGTATGCCGCAAGCCAGACCCACCGATTCTTTCACATAGTAATTATTGAGCTTTTTACCATACTCATCTACATCGTAGCTTTTAGAAAAAACCACGATTAGCCACGGGGCTATTTCTAAGAAGGGTTTTTGCCAGTTGGTTTCAAAGGGTTTTAGATCTTCCAGCCAACTTTTGCTCATGCGGCTATGGTAGTTTTCGTATTCTTCTTTTTCCGCAGCCATTTTTATTTCAGATTTTAGAAGGCTGTCAGAAATAGCACAAAAAACCCAGGGCTGCTTGTGCGCTCCCGATGGTGCTGTCGAAGCTGCTTTTATAATATTTTCTATGATCTTCCGATCCACTGGTTTGTCCGAAAACTCCCTGATCGATCTTCGTTTATCGAGCCACTGGTGGTACATCTCACTTTTATAAATCGACGCTGTGGGCAGTATCTGTAGCGGACGATATGGAATGAATTTTTCTGACGACATAATTTATATTGCTATGGACAAATTAATATACATAATAATAAATCGCTATAAAATGGCTTGCACTGCCTCCCAGCACCATCAAATGCCAATACGCGTGACTATAGGTCAGTTTTCGATGAATATAAAAGAATGTGCCCATGCTATAAAAAAGACCACCGATCACAATCCACCAAATGGTCATTTCGGGGAGATAACGGTAGAAAACATGGATTTTAAGCATCACCATCCATCCCATTGCCAAATAGATGAAAGTGGAGAAAAGGCGGTATTTTCCGATGAGCACCACCTTATAGATGATGCCCACCAGAGCAATAGCCCACATGGTGATGATAAATGAAATATGAATGTGAGTACGTAGCCCAACCAGCAAAAATGGAGTGTAGCTTCCGGCGATCAACACAAAGATGGCAGAATGATCGAGCAGGTGAAGTACCCGTTTGATTCCGGGAGATTGCGCTGCATGGTAAAACGCGGACGCCAGGTACATCAGCACCAGCGATACGCCATAGACATAGGCACTAAATATTTTCCAGCCATCCTGAGCGTCATAAGCTTTGAAAAGCAGGGCCACCATACAAAAAAAGAACCCAAGCGCCCCTATAGCATGCGTGACGGCATTGAGCAATTCCGGGTTTATTTTGGGTTTTTGAGCATGTACTTTAGCAGGTGAAAGTTGCATGTAAAATCAGAAAAGTGTAAAGATAGAATAATTTGGTAAAATGAGAATAGTGCAATTTTACTAAGTGAGCTTCTTTGGTATTAAATCAATTATTGAAGTAAAAAGATTAAGCGGTTGAATATGTGAATGTTAAAAACAGGGGCATAAATATGTGGATAACTTATTTTGTAAATATTTGTATAGAAAAAGGCTATTAACTACTTTCATCAACGGTTAATACGTTATCAACATAGTATTGATTATTTTTTAGTTTTAGACAAGCACACAAAAAACTAATCAAATTTCTGGTCGTCAAATCATAAAATATCGAAAGGTATTCTATGTGCTAATATGGAAAAGTACAATTTTTCCAAAGAATAAAAAGTATAATATAATATTGTTAAAACCTGTTTGTAATGAGTAAGAAAATGTCAACCCCAATTGAGAAGGCCGATCCCATCGTAAACGATGATGTGGCAACAACCACCAAAAAAACAACAGACAAAAAAATTGAATTTAAAGTGCCTACCAAAATCGTGAAAAGGGACGGCCGAATAGAAACGTTTGAGCCCACAAGGATAGAAGCGGCTATAGCCAGATGTTTCAAAAGTTTAGATCGCGAAAATTTCGACGCAGAAAAAATCACCAGGCAGATCGTGAATATCGTATCGGCCAAGTTTGAGCAGCCTTCTGTAGAGCAGATCCAGGATATCGTGGAGATGGTTTTGCAGGCAGCAGGAGAATACGAAGCTGCCAAGAGGTACATCCTATACCGGGCCGAGCATGCAAAACTTCGCGAAACCCGGCCAGTGCCCGATGATGTGCGCAAAGCCTTTGACGATTCAGACGTTTACTTCCCAACCCAACTACAAAAATTCCAGTTTTACGACAAATACGCCAGATTTACCTATGCCCATGGGCGTCGCGAAACATGGGTAGAAACCGTGGACAGGGCCGTTGAATACCTTAAAGAACTTTCTGATTACAGACTTCAGCCCCTTACTTACCAGCGTCTGCGACATGGCATACTCAACATGAAGGTGATGCCCTCCATGCGCTTATTGGCCATGGCTGGCCCGGCAGCAAGAAGAAACAACATAAGCATATACAATTGTTCCTATATGCCGGTAGATAGTGTCGATTCTTTCGTGGAAGCCATGATCATTTCGATGAGTGGCTGCGGCGTTGGCTATTCGGTAGAAGCCGAATATATAGAAAAATTGCCCCGCATAAGAAGGCAGAAAAAAGAACAACCCATCCAACATGTGGTAGAAGATTCTACAGAAGGATGGGCAGATGCCCTCAGAACCGGCCTTGATGCCTGGTTCAACGGCAAAGATGTACACTTCAACTATTCGTTGGTGCGTCCTGTGGGTGCCGTATTGAGAATAAAAGGAGGCCGGGCTTCAGGACCTGAGCCACTGCGTGTGATGCTCGATTTTGCACGGGCACGCATATTGGCGCGACAAGGTTCTACTTTGCGCCCACTCGATGCCCACGACATCATGTGTGCCGTAGGCGCTGCAGCCGTTTCGGGAGGTGTGCGACGCACGGCCATGATTGCCCTGTTCGACTACGACGACAAAGAAATGCTTCACTGCAAAGACGGCGACTTCTGGAAGAAAAACAATCAACGATGGAATGCCAACAACTCATCGGTATGGCCCGACAGGCAAATGAGCCAGGCCGAAATTGCCAACTTCCTGCTTAGCATGGTAAATTCAGAAAGAGGTGAACCCGGCATATTCAACCGCAAAGCCGCCATTAACACCAGGCCCAAACGAAGGAAATCAGCCAGGTTTGGTACCAATCCATGTGGGGAGATCATACTTCGGCCTTTCCAGTTTTGCAACCTTTCGGTAGCCGTAGCCCGCGAAAATGATACTATCGAAGAATTAAAAGATAAAGTGGAATTGGCCACCATATTAGGCACCATACAATCAAAAGCCACTCACTTTCCAGGCTTGAGAAAAGAATGGAGGAAAAACTGCGAAGAAGAACGCCTGTTGGGCGTCGATATCAACGGGCAGTTGGATTGCCCGGCTGCTCAAGACCCTGAAAACATGAAAATACTCAGGGATCTGGTGGTGGAGACCAACGAAAAAGTAGCCAAAATACTGGGTATCAATCCGTCTGCTGCTACCACTTGCGTAAAACCATCGGGCAACTCATCTCAACTGCTCAACTGTTCTCCCGGATTGCACGCCAGGTGGTCACCGTATTATGTACGCAATGTACGTGTTGGTGCGCATACACCTATTTACAAAGTGCTGGAAAATGCCGGAGTGCCCATGGATCCGGAAAACGGACAAACCAAAGAAAATGCTAGTACGTTTGTAATTCACTTTCCGGTGAAATCGCCAGAAGCAGCTATAACCCGGGGCGACAGAACCGCCCTGGAGCAATGTGAATACTGGCTTCAAAACAAGCTAAACTATACCGAACACAACCCCAGCGTGACAATCACTTACAAACCAGATGAAGTGCTGGACATAATCAAATGGACATGGGAAAATCAGGATAAAATAGGTGGAATGACCTTTTACCGGCATTTGATGCATCTTTTGATCAAATGCCCTACATGGAAATTGGCAAAGAAGAATATGAGAAATTGAATAGTGAGTTTCCTGATATCGACTTTAGCAAAATATACCGCTACGAAGAAGAAGACTTTACCACCGCAGCCCAGGAACTTGCCTGCATGGCCGGCAACTGCGATGTGTTGTAATATTTTAAGTTGACTACAAGGTATAAATCCCCCGGAGAGCAATCGATGGGGGGTTTTTTTTGCGAAAAACCCAAGAAAATGCGCTGACCACCCCATTCGCCAAACTTTAGCGGAAGTCATACCTGATTTCATACCAAACGCCAACTACTTATTTAATATCTTCTTTTCAAGCAAGCCATGCCGGTTTGTTGCCTTTTTATCCCTAACTTTTGTTTTTATTTTTTAGCATTGCTTGCTCGTATGAAGGATACAAACTGCGGCCACAACACATGGTTGGCCTTTATTATATTTTCTGCATTTTTCATTCAGGCTTTCTCCTCAACATTGGCTCAAAAATCATCTACTGATGCCAGGTTGAGCGCACTTCTTGATAGTGCGGAGATTTTGAAACTCAAGGGATTCTATCCGGAATCCATTCGAGAATGTATCAAGGTGAGAGAAAAGGCCAAAGGTGTCGAAGATTGGGGAAATTATGCCCGGAGCCTGGTAGAGCAGGCGGATGTGCTGCGCTTTAACTATTTTTTTTCGAGAGATACAAAGACACTCCGTGAGGCTTTCAGTTTATTGGAACTTGCTCAAGAAACTATTATACGCAAGCTTGAGGTCAATCATTTGGTCAGCGCAAGATATAACTTAAATAAGGGCAAGTTAATTCGGGATGAGGGAATCCAGTCACCAGATACGCTGGAGTATTATATCAAAACTGCCATTCAAATCTTGGATAAATATCCTAATGCGTATCATGAATTGGCTAAGCTCCACTATGAAGCCGGTAATTATTATTTAAAAGCCGGGCACAAAGAAATAGCTGAATACCATTTCGACAAACTTTTTGGTTTGTTAGCTAATCAGCCTGATCAATTAAACTATTTCAGAGCATATTATTTATACCATGCCGGAAACTTCTTTTTTGATATAGCAGATTATGAAAGGTCTATGCTATGTACAAAAACCGCATTGGATATATTTGAAAATCCAATTCATCGCGATACATCCAACATACTGGCATGTTATATTTCTGTAGCCAATACCTATTTTAGTTCAAATGTTCTTAGTAAGGGTGGATACTTCAATGCATTGGCATATTATAACAAGGTTATTCAAATGTTGAATGTCACCGATCAGAAGTATCACCGGTATATTCCCTTGGTTATGCTGAATATGGGCATTTCGCTTTACGAACTTCAAATGTTTGACAGTAGTATGTATACCTTGAAAAAGGCAATTTCTGATGATACCTACAATTCACTTTCAAAAGACTTGAAAAACCCTAAAGTCAATCTCTATTTGGGATTGATATACCATCGATACAATCAGACAGAATTGGCCAACACGTATTTTAAAAAAGCGATAGATGGTTTTATATCAAATTACGGTGCCAAAGATTATGAGACACAAATGATGTATCGAGAAATAGCTATTGAATACCATAGAACAGGAAAATATGATCTCGCCCTCCAGTACTTTCAAAATGGATTGATTGCTTTGTATAAAGATTTCGACAGTGAAAATATCTATGACAATCCTAACTGGGAAAATATTGAAAATATAGAACCAGTACTTTATATACTGTTTCACAAAGCTGAAACACTATTTGACCGGTTTCAAAGTACCCAAAATACTGAAGATTTGATTGCAGCTTTTGGCATGTTTCAAGATGGTTACAAATTGATGCAGCACATATTAGCATCAGGATTGATGAATGAATCGCTTATTGTTTTTTTTCAAAATTTCAAAGAGGATTTCTACACTTCAGTTGATTGTGCTATTAAAAGCTATGAAAGTCTTAATGATAGGAAATACATTGATACTGCTTTTGAATTTATCGAACAGAGCAAATATTTTCTGCTTCTGAAATCGCAGCAATCTGCAGCACTAAAAAAGGAATTTGGGGATAATATTAATCTTTTTCTGAAAGAAAGAACTCTAGATAGTGATATCGAATATCTAAAACACATGCTGAATGAGGAAGAAAAACGTAACGGAGATAGTGCATTCAAATTAAGAAATCAGCTATTGCAGAGAATATCCCAAAAGAAAGGACTTTGGGAGCAGATAAATTTCCATCTCGATTCGATGGCCAATGTGCCTGCTTACAAAAACATTTCATTGAAAGAGGTGCAGGAAAAAATTCTTAATAAAGGTGAGGTGATTGTGGAATACTACTGCACCAACAAAACAATCTACACCTTGGTAATCAGTGTCGATCATGTAGAAGTACTGGAAATTCAGCTAAATGACGAATTAAAAAAAATATTGAGATTTATTTAAAGAGTGTTTCGACTAAAAATATCAGCAAAAAATCCTATCTGAAATTTACCCGATCCTCCTATTTTCTTTACAAGGCTTTATTTGAGCCCGTCACACTGGTCAATAATAAAGTATCTAATTATAAAGATGACATAAGTTACAATATTATAACTGATGGGCTATTGGCCTATTTGCCTTTTGAGGCGTTTATAACTGAGCAAGCAGATACTTCAAAAATAAATTACTGGGGGCTTCCCTATCTTTGCAAGGAATATATCATCAATTATGCTTTTTCAGTAAATATTCACAGTGAAAACATAAAAACCAAGACAGCTGAGAAAAACAACAATATATTAGCCATGAGCTATTCGTCATCCGCAGATCAAGGGGGTGTTGACGGAAATCAAAAATCGGAAGGAGAGTTGCCTTATTCAGGTAATGAGATTAAAGAAATATCCAATTTTTTCGATCAAGCTGATTTATTTTCCTATGAAAATGCTACTGAAACGCAGTTTAAATTAATGGCTCATAAATTTGCCATTATTCACCTTGCTATTCATGGTCAGGGAGACAGCATCAATATTTATAATTCAAAATTGTTATTCAATACTGAAGCTAATTCAGCAGATGATGGCCAGCTTCATGCATATGAACTATACAATATTGATCTAAGTCAAAATCAGCTTTCTGTGCTGAGTTCATGCGAAAGCGGACTTGGTAAACAATTAGAAGGAGAAGGAATTTTTAGTATAGCCAGGGCTTTTGCCTATGCAGGCAGCCCGGCTATCATTATGAGCCTTTGGAAGATAAATGACAAATCATCTTCCATGATCATGAAATTTTTTTATAAGAATCTCTCCGAGGGTATTAATAAGGACAAGTCACTACAATTGGCAAAAATATCATACATAGAAAATTCGGATGAAATAAATGCCCATCCGGCCAATTGGGCTGCTTTTATTGCTACCGGTAACAATAAACCCATAAAATTGGAAGTCGGGATTTCCTGGGGATCGTATGCTATAACCATCTTTCTGATATTGCTTATCAGTTTTGGGGTTTATAAATATTTTAAATGAAATAGGGCTTAATGTCAACCAAACTAATCTTTTGGAAGCAAGGACAATCCTTACCATTCCTTGGCAAAAAAATCATAGAATTTGAATCAAAAATCTTTCCGGGGCCTTCAAATGACAGGGTGAAAATCTTTGGATTTCAAATAAAACCTGATAAAAATGGCAACTATATCGAAGGAAATGATGAAGGATTATATTCTGAAGATGAACTAGATGCCATTCAAACCTTTGGCACAGCAATGTATGTCATAGATATGTGCGAGAAGATGTTGGAAATGCCAATATCATGGTCGTGGGAAAAGAATAATCTGAAGGAGCCATTGACATATTTTATTCGTAAAAATGGTATAAATGCGCGATATCTTAAGGAAGAAAAGTGTATTGAATTGGACTATTTTGGACCCTATGAGCACTGGACCTATTATTGCAGGTCTAATGATATCATTGCTCACGAAACAGGGCATGCCATATTAGATGGATTGAAACCTTTATGGGAAAATGGTAATATTGAAACACGGGGATTGACAGAAGCTTTTTGCGATTTGATGGCTATTTTTACAATCACCTCTCAACTTGATTTATGTGAATTAGCAATAAAATCAATCAATGGTAATCTAAGAACTAAAAGTATCCTAACGCAGTTTGGGGTTGGATATGGCTTGGATGGAAGTCCTACCCGACCCATAAGAACTGCGCTTAATAATTATAAATATCAACCAGATTTTCAATTCCCATACCAATACGCAGAAGTTTTGGTAGCTTGTTTATATGATCTATTAATCAAAATGACGCATTCCAATTCTAAGAATCCTGTTTCTGCTAATTGTTTATATGAAACATCGCGGAAATGGCAAAAGGCAATTCTTAAGACGTTCAATACCTGTCCAACCAGAAATTGCAGCTTGTCTGAATTTCAGGAAATGTTAATCATGTTTCTAAGGGAAGAGCAAGATATAATTAGAGAACTGTTTAAAGCGAGAAAAATTCCTGGCTAATCGCAATGAGGATGTTTCAAAACCGAAGACTTAAGAGGACAGCCAAATATTTTATTGATTTCATCGTCATCCTTAAAATCAGCCCATTCCTTCTTCCATCTTTCCTGCAATTTTGCAGGCCATTTTTTTTCCGGATTATCATTGTCAACTTCAAAGTCAATTGGAAGGATTCCAACAGGGGTTTTAGCGGAATATTTATACTTTACTCCATCAATAGTTACCCTTACCTTTAATTTTGTGCGAATTATATCAAAAACAACGGGTTCATCTTTTTTTAATCCTTTAGTATTAAAAAATGAAATTATGTCCCCGTCAGAACATAATATTTGGCCGATTATTGCTTGTTCTTCCGGCCCGACAGGTCGTTCTACTTTTCCAATTGGCATAGTTTTAAATTTTAAGTGTGGTAGTTGGTTTATATAAATTGTAGTAATGTCAGGAAATTGCTTGCCGAATTGATATTTCAATTAAACAACTTTTTTTGACAAATAAAACCTGAAGTTCTTTTAAAACTCCTCCAACACTCAAAAATGAAGTGCCGCACAAAGCAAAAAAACCAAAATAGTCCTGATTTTTAAATCAATTAGGCGAAACCTTGACTGCCTGCCCGGCCATTACACCTGCTAAACACAAGTTGGTATGCTCGCCCGGAGCACTTGGGTTCAATAAAAGTACATTATAGAAGGCTTATTTCAGTTCGGCCAATACCGTTTGACCTCCCTTGGTCTTATCGCCTATTTGCACCATCAGTTTGGCATCGAGGGGAAGGAAAACATCTACACGCGAACCAAATTTGATAAAGCCAAACTCTTCGCCCTGAATCACCGCATCGTTTTGCTTTACATACCATTTGATGCGTCGGGCCATAGCGCCGGCTATTTGCCTGGTGAGTATTTCCAGTCCATTGGCCATCTGATATACTATGGTAGTGCGTTCGTTGTCGGTGCTCGACTTAGGATGCCAGGCCACCATGTATTTGCCGGGGTGGTATTTCATATATTTGATCACCCCGCCTACGGGGTTGCGATTTACGTGCACATTAATGGGTGACATAAAAATGGACACCTGAATCCGGCGGTCTTTAAGATATTCATTTTCTTGTGTTTCTTCTATCACCACCACTTTACCATCGGCGGGGGCGAGCACCAACTTGGTATTGACCGGCACCAAAACTGCCGGATTGCGAAAAAACTGCAATACCATTAAAATACAAAGGTGCATAGCGCAATAGAAAAATAAAGGTATCCGGCAGAAACGCTGGAATATGCCATGCCCAGATTGAACAATATGAATACCAGTAAAAGTATGGCTAAAATCGATCTTCCTTCTTTGTGAATTCGCATAAAAACTGTTAACTAAAAACCTCCACGATAGCTATAAGCCTTGGCTACTCTGTCTATGGCCACAATATAGGCTGCAATTCGCATTGTCACATTATATTTAATCGAAGTTTTGTACACATTTTCAAACGCACTGCGCATGATCCTGTCCGACCGGCGGTTTACTCGTTCCCGAGTCCATTTATAACCGATGCGGTTTTGTACCCATTCGAAATACGAAACCGTTACTCCCCCGGCATTTGCCAGAATGTCCGGCACTACCACGATACCTTTCTCAGAAATAATGTCGTCGGCACGGGCAGAGGTAGGCCCGTTGGCTCCTTCTACTATCAGTTTGGCCTTAATCTTTTCGGCATTTCTCATGGTAATGACATCTTCCATTGCTGCGGGTACCAACACATCTACCGGCAAAGTGAGCAGGTCGTCGGCGACATCCATTTTTTCTGCTCCGGCAAATCCTTCCAGCATACCGTGGTTGTCGAGCCGGTAGGCCACCGCCTGCTGAATGTTGATTCCGTCCTTGTTGTAGTAAGCACCGCTGATGTCACTGATGGCCACCACTTTGGAGCCGCGTTCTTCCAGGAGCAATGCCGCATGCGAGCCCACATTGCCAAAGCCCTGCACCGCTACGGTACTGTTGTATGGGTTAATCTTTAATTTTTCCAATGCCGACAGGGCGGCTATCATTACGCCGCGACCGGTGGCCTCTACTCTGCCGGCAGATCCGCCCAAAACCCCGGGTTTTCCCGTCACCACGCCATTGACGGTCATGCCGCTATTGCGCGAGTACTGGTCCATCATCCAGGCCATTTCCCTTTGTCCGGTGCCCATGTCAGGAGCCGGGATATCGGTGTCTGGGCCGAACACTTCGAACAATGAGGTGGTATATGCCCGTGTCAGGCGTTCTATTTCGCCAGACGACATTTGCCTGGGGTTGCAACATATGCCCCCTTTGGCGCCACCAAAAGGGATATCGACCACGGCACACTTCCAGGTCATCCACGCTGCCAAAGCCTTCACTTCATCCAGGTTCACATTGGGATCGAAGCGGACACCCCCTTTGGATGGGCCGAGCACATTGTTGTGAATGACCCGATATGCTTCAAAAACCCTGATGGAGCCGTCATCCATGGTGATTGGTATATTGATGATCACCTGTTTGTCCGGCGATTTCAACACATTGTAGGTTTCTTCATTGAGTCCGAGGTGTTGTGCAGCGATTTTAAACCGCGACATCATCGATTCGAATGGATTTTCCTTGTCTTTTATTGGGGCAGGTTCTATATATCCCATTTCAAAAAATTAAATTTTCGACTAATAAACAGTTACTAAATTATGAATTTTTTATATACATATACTTTTCGGCAAAATATTAATTACCGGACGGCAAAGTGAAGGCCATGGTCGATACAGCCTTGGAAGTGCTGTTGAGGCTGGCCACGAACCAGTTATTTTTTCAACAGTAAAACTTTGGGAATATTGCCGGCTACACCCGTACGCAAAGCAGCAAAATTTTTTTCCCATCTTTAAGCACAGTGCCGATCAGATAGTTTTTGCCTCCATCTTTCAGTTCCAGTTTCTTTTTCAATTGATCCGGCGAATGCGGATAATTTCGGGTTAGGATGTTGGCCTGCTTTTCGGGTAGGTACCTGGCTATTTCTTTTTTGTCCTCGCGGATTTGAGCTTCCAGTAGAAATACTTTACCAGGGAAATTCGGTACAAGTTGGTCTGAGGTGTACAAATGTGAGCTGACGTGCAATTTTTTCAGTCCAAATCGCTTGCCGACCAGCTTGAATGCCCCGGCTTTGAGGATTCCTGCTGCCGGTTCATAAATATACTGTTGAGGCAAAGAAAATTCACTTTGGGTGAGATTCTCTTCAACCGGATCAAAATCAAACTGCAGGCTTGGGGCCTTGCCCGCCAGATCGACTACAGAAATCTGCGTCTGACCAGCCCTAGCTTCCAACAGGCAGAGGACTTCTTTCACTTCATTTTTGATAGAAACCACCCAAATTTTAGCAGGATTAAAATCGCGTATGATCAAAGAGAGATCAACCATAGGTGATAGTTTTACCAGCACCTGTGGAGAGATTTTGGCACATTTAGGCAGGATTTCATAGAGGTTAGGAACGCAGTCTGCTATTTTAAAAACCTTCCTGCTCTGATCGCGGCGAGATGGATCGATGTAAATACAATCAACACGGGCATTGAAATTTTCCAGAAAATCTTCTGCGGAAAGGTTATGAACGCGGATATTTGTTTTTCCTAGAAGCTCAAAATTGTGCTTCGCTATGTCTGCCAATTCCGCTCTTAGCTCTACATAATGGATTTTCGACACCTTTTCAGCAAAAAAGACGGTATCGACCCCCATGCCACCAGTAAGATCAATCATGGATTGTGCGTCAATTATTCCAGCCTTGTGCCTCGCCGCGATTTCAGATGATGACTGCTCGACAGACAATGGTGCAGGCCAAATGATGCCTTTGGTCTCTACCCAGTAAGGAATTTTGTCCTTGGCTTTTTGAAGGGAATGGATTTGAGCGATGGCCTCCTTCCAAGGAAAATCTGCTTCCTCTGCGATGTTTTTTTTAGCCTGGAGCGAAAGCAAAAAAGGATCATCGTGTTGATGATCCTTGATGTATTGTTGAACTTCCTCTTTCAGAAGTTGCGCTATCATATTAGTTCTTTAATAATGGAATCAGATGATTTGCTACCATGTATTCCGCAATCTGAACGGCATTGGTCGCGGCACCTTTTCGGAGGTTGTCGGCAACTATCCACATATTCAAGGTATTGGGCTGCGACTCATCTCTGCGCAATCTGCCAACAAATACCTCATCTTTTTTATGTGCGTTCATCGGCATGGGATACACAAAGTTTTTTGGATCGTCCTGAAGGATCACTCCGGGCGCTTCGGCAAGCATCTTCCTGATCTCGGCAAGATCAAAATCTTTTTCAAATTCCACGTTTACCGATTCGCTATGTCCGCCCATCACCGGTATCCTCACTGTGGTGGCCGTTACCTGAATGCTGTCGTCAGAGAAGATTTTTTTGGTTTCGTTCACCATTTTCATTTCTTCTTTGGTGTAGCCGTTATCGAGAAATACATCGATATGGGGCAATACGTTCAGGTCGATCTTGTGCGGATATACTTTTTTTCCTTCTATTCCTGCACGCTCGTCCATCAATTGGTCAACTGCGGCCTTTCCAGTTCCTGTTACTGACTGATAGGTCGATACAACGAGTCGTTTGATTTTGTATGTCGCATGAAGTGGAGCCAGAGCTACTACCATCTGAATGGTAGAGCAATTGGGGTTGGCAATCACTCTATGATCAATAGTCAATTCTTTGGCGTTGATTTCAGGCACTATTAATTTGTGCACAGGACTCATTCTCCAGGCGGAGGAATTGTCGATAACAACGGTTCCCACTTCGGCAAATTTTGGTGCCCACTCCAGGGAGGTACCACCACCAGCTGAGAAAATAGCGACGTCGGGTTTCTTAGAAACGGCGTCAGCTAAACCGATGACAGAATATTTCTTTCCCTTAAATTCCATCTGTTTACCTACTGACCTTTCAGAAGCGACCAACAATAATTCATCGAACTGGAAATTCCTTTCATCCAGTACTTCTAAAATTTCTCCGCCTACGAGCCCTGTGGCTCCGACTACTGCTAATTTCATGTTATAAATTGTTATATTAAATGGTTAAAACCGAACTAATTTGATCGGCCTGCAAAATTAACAGTTTTATAGTTAATGAGTTGGGTTTGAAAAAATAATTTTAGGGGCTGGACGCTGAGTTCGCGCAGAGTACACGAAGAGGACGCAGAGGGGAGTTTGGTGAATTTGTTTTTCTGCGGTCTATGCGGTGGTTGATTTCTTTGCGTGTGGTTTTTTTTCAGTGGAGCCATAAAGTAAAAAATATTTGAAATGGATGAAAATGATATCTCTTACTCAATTATTGGTGCGGCCATGGAGATTCACAAAACCATAGGCCCGGGATTGTTGGAGTCGGCTTATGAAAGTGCCCTTGCGTACGAATTGAGTGAATTGGGTTTGAACGTAAAACACCAGGTTGCTATGCCTTTTATTTATAAAGGGGTTGTTCAGGAAATAGGATATAGAATTGATTTGATGATAGATAACAAAGTAATTGTTGAGGTGAAATCAATTGAAAAATTGGCTCCTGTACATTTTGCGCAAACTTTAACTTATTTGAGGCTGTCACAATTGAAATTAGCTTTATTGATAAATTTCAATGGCAAAACATTGAAGGAAGGAATTCATAGAATAGTAAATGGACTATAAAAGGAAACGAATTTTGGTTCCAAATAGCGATTATACCCCTTGGCGGTCTGCGGTTCTTGAATTTCTTTGCGTGAGGTTTTTTTTCAGGCTGGGTAAATTTTTTTCACGCAGAGGGCGCAGAGTACACGCAGAGGACGCAGAGGGGAGTTTGGTGTATTTGTTTTTCGACTTCTTAAATTTCTTTGCGGGAGAATTTTTTTCTCTTTGAGAATAAACAATATGAACTATTAAAATTAGTAAATTCGGCAGTGATTGAGCCTTTTTGGAGCGTTGCTTTTAATGGGTTTGGTAAGGTATGGTAGGAGAATACATATGTTGTCCATTTAAAACATTTGGTAATGAGACGCGCTTTTATTCTTTTATGGATTTTGCAACCATCATTTTTTTGTTGGAGCCAAACTCAAATTATCGACGATTTTACTGATGGAGAAATCACCAATTCTCCCATCTGGCTTGGAGATATCAGTAATTTTTCCGTCAATACCGACCAACAGCTACAGCTTACCGCCCCGCCTGTTTCTGGCAAGTCCTATATCAGTACTTCAAGCGAAGTTATCAATGAAGCTGAATGGTCATTTTATGTGAAACTAGACTTCAATCCTTCATCAGGAAATTACCTCGACGTTTATCTGGTTTCTGATCAGGAAAATTTGAAGGGCGAACTGAATGGCTATTTTGTGCGAATCGGGAGTACACAAGATGATGTCTGCCTGTACAAACAGAACCAATCGACTAAACAAAAAATGGTTGATGGCACCGATCATCAAATTGACGCCAGCCAGGTGCTACTACACATCAATGTGACTAAAAACGCAGACAACACCTGGGAACTCCAGGTCGATTATGGCCAGAGTGGCCTCTATATTTCAGAAGGGACAGCGGTGGACGATGAACACCTGTTTTCCGGTTATTTTGGTCTTTTGTGTACCTATACCTCCACACGTGCCGACAAGTTTTTCTTTGATGATTTGTATATCTCAGGCAAAAATCATGGAGACGATCGTGCTCCCGGCATCGATGCTGGCAGATAGAAAGTGATTCTTCTATTCAAATTACCTATTCTGAAAAGTAACAAAATCGACTGCAGAAGAGACCTCAAATTATTTAATTGATAATGGCATTGAAAATCCGCTACATGCGTGGATGAGTAATGACAGTACCATCACCCTGGTCTTTCCGCAAAAATTTGAAGATAAGGCTTCGTACCTGCTTACCGTGACCGGGGTGAAGGACGTGTTTTCAAATGCCATGGAAAAAACGGACATTTCATTCACCTATTTTGCCTCCTATCTGGTCGATTTCAATGATTTGTTGATTACCGAAATCATGGCTGATCCCAGTCCCGGGATAGATTTGCCTGAGTACGAGTATCTGGAGATTTTCAATCCCGGAACCGAATCGTATTCAGTTAGTAATATGCTGCTGGTCGTCGGCAAGGACACGGCTATGATGGCGGACTTTAGCATATTGCCCGGCGAATATCTCATTGTGTGCCAAAGCTCGGCTGTAGATCATTTTGCCGATTTTGGCAGGACAATGAAAGTAAGCAACTGGCCTTCTCTCAACAACTCGGGAGAGCCCATCGCACTGTATAATGAAAAAGGAAAGCTGGTTTTTTCCATCGCCTACGACGACTCCTGGTACAAGTCTATCGAAAAGGACGATGGCGGCTGGTCGCTCGAAATGATCGATACCCGTTTTCCTTGCAAAAGTTCCGAAAATTGGATCGCCTCCATTGACGCTTCGGGTGGCACACCGGGAAAGCCAAATGCTGTATCGGAAGCCCTTACAGATTTATCGGCACCTGCAATCTCCAGGGTAATTGTAGATTCTCCCACTTCGGCCATGGTCTATCTCGACGAAAAAATTGAACCCCAGGCAGTTTCACCAGATCAGGTTAGCGTTTTGCCTCAGCTCGATATTTTGTCAATATTGCTCAATCCTCAGGATTTTTCTAGTCTAAAGATTGAATTTGCTACTGCTATTCTTCCGAATACCAAGTACGAACTAAGCATCAAAAATATTCATGATTGTGCAGGCAATGTGCAGAAAGGTACGGCTTCCTCATTTGTTTTGCCTCAAATGGCCGATTCTTTGGATATTATCATCAATGAAATACTCTTCAATCCACGGCCGGAAGGTATAGATTTTGTGGAACTATACAACCAATCAGACAAGTACATCGACCTGTCCACCTTGCAAATTGCCAATGATGATGACAAAAAATCCATCACCGAAGCTCATTTGATCATAGAGCCAAAACAGTTTGTGGCCCTCACTGAAAGTGCTGAAGTCCTTCACAATCAATATCCGGGGATACAACCAAAAAACTTGCTCAAAGTAGAAAAAATGCCGCCATTCAATGATGATGAAGGATCGGTAATCTTAAGGTATCCGGATGGAAAAATCGTCGATTTTGTCCAGTATGCCGATGCTTACCACTCTCCATTCTTAAACGACAGCGAGGGGGTATCACTGGAGCGAATTTCTTTTGATAGCCCATCGAATAAGCCCGACAACTGGCAATCTGCCTCCGCTACCGCAGGCTTTGCTACCCCCGGCAAGATTAACTCACAAACGCTGTCCGGCACAGCGCATTCTTCGCCGATGCACATTGAACCGCCAGTGTTTGATCCGGGAGGTCATGGCTTCCCGGCATTTACCATCATCAAATGCAGGTTTGCCAATGGGGGCAATATGGCCAATCTCAACATCGTGGACACCCAAGGCAGAGTTGTCAAAACCATTCTTTCACACCAATCTGTAGGGGTGGAAGAGGATTTTAAGTGGGAAGGAGACAACGATGAGGGGCAGGAGGTGCGACTAGGTCCCTATATCGTTTTTATGGAAATTTATGCGGCAGATGGATCGAGGCACCTTTACCGAAAGAAAGTAGTAGTGGCTGGCAAGAGGCAATAGACTTTCATTGTTTCAACAAATAAGCTGATGAGCCGCATTTATTCATATGCAATAGGCAATGAGCTCATTGATATATACTTCTCAACCAACAAAAGCCCCTGAAAACCAGCCCACAGCAACCGCGAATTTGGCATCCGAGCAGGCTTTAGTGCCTTGAGCTACTGTACGCTTTCACCTCATCTATGAAGCATTTCACTTTGTCGGCTTCCATATCGGGGTAAACGCCATGGCCGAGATTGGCGATATGCCGGAACGTGCCAAATTGATCTATCATCTTTCTGGTTTCTGATTTTACAGTTTCGAAATCGGCGTAGAGTACCGCCGGATCCAGGTTGCCTTGCAGGGTCTTGTCTGTCCCCACCAGGTGGCGCGATTCCTCTATATCCATATTCCAGTCCAGTCCTACGACGTTGCAATTAATGGCACCGATGGCTCTGCGTGAGGCATAAGCGCCTTTAGCAAAAACTATGACCGGAACCTCGGTGATGGCATCGGCTATGCGGGCAATGTACCTCAGGGAAAATTCCTCATACTGGCTGTTGGGCAATATGCCGGCCCAGCTATCAAATATTTGCACAATATCGGCACCGGCAGCGATTTGACTTTTGAGGTAGTTGATGGTGCTCTCGGTGATCTTGTCCATCAGTTTATGCGCAAATGCCGGATCGTTATAGAGCGTTTTTCGAGCCAGTGAAAAGGTTTTGCTTCCTTTTCCTTCGACCATGTAGCAGAAAATGGTCCATGGGGCGCCGGCAAATCCGATGAGCGGCACACGTCCGTGGAGTTCTCTTTTAGTTACCTTGATGGCCTCTATCACATACCCAAGGCTGTCTTCTGAGGCGATGTTGAGTCGGGCAAGATCAGCTTCATTTTTAACGGTCTGGGGAAAGCGAGGACCTTTGCCTTCTTCCATGGTGTAGGGCAAACCCATGGCTTCTGGAATCACCAGAATATCAGAAAAGATAATGGCGGCATCTACACCCAGGATATCCACCGGCTGAATGGTGACTTCAGCGGCCAGATCGGGGTTTTGTACCAGCGCTATGAAGCCCGACAGCTTGCCACGTACTTCGCGGTATTCTTTCAATATCCTGCCTGCCTGACGCATAACCCACACCGGGGTACGTTCGGTTTTTTCTCCCCTTGCCGCACGGAGCAGCAAATCATTTTTTATCTCCATATCCATCTTATTTTATCATTAGGCTTGGCAAAACTAATGCATTATGTCTTATTTTTAAGCGAATTATATAAAAGCTTCAATAACACTTTTAGCATGGGGAGATCAATTATTTATACTAAAAATGCACCAGAACCCATTGGTCCTTATAGCCAGGGGGTCAAAGCCGGAAATACGCTGTACGTCTCGGGTCAGATACCAATAGTACCGGAAACAGGCCAAATGATCAGCGACGATATTACCAAAGAAACCAACCAGGTGATGAAGAACCTATGGTCGATTCTCAATGCCGCCGGTATGGATTTTAGCAATGTAGTGAAGTGTAGCATTTTCGTTACCGACCTGCGCGATTTTCCCATCATCAATGCCTCTTACGAAAAGTACTTCGATGGTGAGGAGCCTGCTCGGGAAACGGTGCAAGTGGCGGCTTTGCCCAAGGGTGCCCATGTTGAGATATCTTGCATCGCGGTGGATTGATGGCTTTTTTCTTTCCGCATGCCACCGAGACCAGACTGCTGACCTTAGATGAAGACCAGCTCTTCCAAAAGCTAAAAAGGCATATAAAACCTGTGGATAGGGAGAAGTTGGATTTGGAATCGGCTGATCACCTCTTCATTGGTACCTGGAGCGCAACGGGCTTTTGCATTTCGCTAAAGCTAAAAATCGCCAACAATTTTGTACCCCTCATTCATGGCGATTTTGTCTCTGGCGCCGAGGGCATTCTTGTCAGGCTGAGATATGGCTTTTTTCCGGCAACCAAAAAATTGCTGCTCTTCTGGACTGTGCTCACCCTTCTGATCACACTGTTTTTCATTGTTGTACACCAGGCCTGGCTCTATGGAGCCATCAGTGCGGCATTTTGTGTGGTCAATTACATCTTGAGTCGCGAAAATTTTAAAATCCAGGTGCGCAAGAGCAAAAGAATGCTGCAAAAGATGCTGGGTGAATGAAAAACTAAGCGGCCAGGTGACCATCGACCTAAGGCCTCATCTATCTACCAATACCTCATATTCGTACTCAATGGTTTTTTCTTCGCCTTTTTCCAGGTCTATGTTCCAGCGCACCATGTTGATGTCATTTGGCGAGGATTGTACTTTTTGCCAAACAATCTCCCAGGGCAAAGAAGTATTCAAAATATTGCCATGAATCAAATGGCTTAGTTCCAGCTTGATGGCTTCATTTTTATAGCTAATTATTTTTATGCTTCCCTTAACCACGGCTTTGTAATATCGCCTGCCCCATATATTTTGTCCTTCTTCGTCCTTGACGGTAATTATTTCATTGCTTTTGATTTCTACATCTTTTGACTCACTGATTTTTACCAGGCTTTTGGCATTGATTGGTGTGTACTCCATCCGGTCTTGAGCAAGTGGCTTTGTATCCCCGCCCTGTTCATCCAATAAAAAAACCGGCGCCTCGGCAAGCGGATTGTTGGATTTATTGTGGATTTTGAGACTGTGGTACACTTTATTTTCCTGTTGAGGTGGCTGAGTATTGCCATACATGTTGTTTAAATTTATCTGTTCCGTCAGCGTGCATTCGTAGATATCTTCATAGTTGACATTGGTGGAAAAAAGTTCGAAATGGGCTCTCGAATGCATTGGAAGATCGACATGCTCTATGGGATAGAAATAGTAATCTTCTACTTCTTCTGAGATAATTTGTGCCTCAAACGACCGTTTTGCTGGTTGTTGAAGGATGACCTCAGAAATATCCATGTCATAGTTATAAAAATTTCTGTTGTCTGCTTCAGCGGATGGATCCAATATTTTATTGAATTTGACCAGGCCAGCCATTTTTTCGGCATATTTAAAATTAGCTTCGCCAACTACCAGGTTCAATCTGGCATCATGAATATGCTCCGCATCATTGATTACTTCAGCCCGCATGGTGATTTGGGCAGATTGGCCGGTTTTGATCTGCAAATAATAGAAAGGGTTCCAGCTCAAGCCTTTTTGCAGGTACATCATTTTCAGAGGCACCTCCTTGCCCTTTTCTTTAAATGTCAATTCCAGGGTTTTAGTTGGTTTTTTAATTGAATCCATTTTTGAGATCAAAGGCTTTTCCTCAAAGCCGGCCATCTTTATTTCTTCGGGTTTGAGCGACACCCATCGCTGATCGTCAGTAAGCACATGCACCAATGTGGCCGCCCCTTTTTGGAATTCCACCCCTTTAATTATTCCTGTTAGTTCGCTCTCTTGAAGTTTTAGGGTTGCTTTTTTTTCCAGGTTCAGGCTAAGAAGTTCCGAAAGGTCTTTGATGGTACGCGTAGCAACCGAGAGGGTGGTGTCGTTGTAGGATTTGAAGGCAAGCAAAGCGGAAGTGCTGGAAGCAAACCACAGGGTGCCATACCTGGCTTGGGGTATCTTTTCATTATAAAAAAAATACTTACCACCGGTCGGCGCTATGATACCGTCTTTTACATAAAAAGCATTTCCATCACTAAAAATTGAGACGGAACTGGTCTTCAAGTCCTCATCTTGACCCTGGCAAAATATGGGGAAAAAGAGTAAAAGTGCTATAGTTCTTAACTTCATATCGAATAGTTTATTTCAAATATCGCAAACAATTCACACTTGGCAAACGTCCGGCGTCTTGCCCTGCCGGGTAAACGAAGCAAATGGCCAAGGGCTTGTGCGAATTGGCAAAAAACATATATTGACCGGGAGTAAGCACGCATACCATCCTCAGGCACATAAAACCCGTGCTTTCTTTGACTATTACCTGTAAAGCAATGGGGCTTTTTATACCTTTGTAAAAAAAACATATACATTTTTTACAGATGAAAAAAGAAGTGAGGGTAAGGTTTGCTCCCAGTCCGACAGGGGCACTGCACATAGGGGGTGTGAGAACGGCATTGTACAATTATCTTTTTGCAAAAAAAAATAATGGCACTTTCATCCTCAGAATAGAAGATACTGACCAGACGCGATACGTGCCCGGCGCCGAAGAATACATTAAGGAAACTTTTAAATGGCTCGGCATAGAACCCGATGAAGGTGTAGGACACGGGGGCCCTCATGCCCCCTACAGGCAATCTGAAAGAAAGGATATCTATTTAAAATATGCGCAACAACTGATCGATGCCGGTAGGGCTTACTATGCTTTTGATACCCCCGAAGAACTCGATGCCATGCGCGAAAGGTTGAAACAAGCCAAAGCCGACAACCAGGTGTACGACAGCCTCTCGAGACAAACCATGAGGAATTCGCTAACGTTAGATGCGGACGAAGTAAAACAAGTTATAGACCAAAAAGTCCCCTATGTCATTAGGCTAAAGGTAGATCGAAACCAGGAAATAGGTCTGGTGGACATGATCCGCGGCCAGGTGACTGTGAGCTCAGACCATATCGACGACAAAGTGCTGATGAAGTCTGATGGCATGCCCACCTACCATCTGGCCAATGTCATAGATGACCACCTCATGAATATTTCGCATGTGATCAGGGGAGAAGAGTGGCTGCCCAGTGCTCCGCTTCATGTATTGTTGTACCAATATTTTGGATGGGCCGACAGCATGCCGCAATTTGCTCACCTGCCGCTGTTGCTAAAGCCCGACGGCAACGGCAAATTAAGCAAACGCGATGGCGACAAACACGGATACCCGGTTTTTCCACTCGAATGGACAGACCCAACTGGCGGCGAAAAATCAATGGGTTTTCGAGAGCAAGGCTATCTGCCCGAAGCCATCCTGAATTTTTTGGCCTTTTTGGGTTGGAATCCCGGTACCGAGCAAGAGCTGTTCACGCTCCATGAACTGGTGCAGCATTTTAGCATAGAAAGAATCAATAAGTCTGGAGCCAAGTTCGATATCGAAAAGGGCAAATGGTTCAACCAGCAATATCTTAAAAATGTTCCTGACACTACCCTTGCCTCGGGGCTGATGACCATTTTGACCAGAGAAAATATAAGTTGCAGCCAGGAAAAGGCCGCGGCCATTTGTGGGTTAATGAAAGAGCGTGTCACTTTTCCTCAAGAAATCTGGACTACCGGTCAGTTTTTCTTTTTTCAACCTGAGGCCTACGACGAAAAGGTGATTCAGAAAAAGTGGAATGAGGAAGCAAAAACGATCATTGGAGATTATGCCAAAGCGCTCAGCGCAGCAGATACGCTCACGTCCGATTTGGCGTTAAGCATATTGCATGACGTGCTTGAGCGACATGGTGTGGGCGCAGGCAAGGTGATGCAGGCACTGCGCGTGGCAATCACAGGGTTGGCCGGTGGCCCCGATCTAATGCCTGTCATTGCGGTATTGGGCAAAGAGGAAACCATAAAGCGGATAGAGCACGCCCTCAAAAGCATATAGCCATGGGAGGAAAAAGAAAATCATTGGACAAAAAAAAACCCGACGTCAGCAAAGAACTGGAAGGACTGGAGATCAACATCAATTCGCTGGGGATGATTCAGTCTACCATGGATATAGATAAGATCAATGAATTTCTGGATACCCATGTCGAGGATAAAAAGCTCAAAGACCAAGAGCCAAGCGGCAAAACCGACGATCAGGAAGCAAATTAAAAAAAGCAGAACTCCCCATGCCAGACTTAAACACAGCAAGCCAATTTGAGCTGAAAGGCCATGATTGTTTCTATCTTTTATTTGATAAAAAGATAGTAAGCTAATATAAATCATGGCCAAACAATACTTGCTTACACTTTCCCACCTCACCCTCACTTCATTGTCGGTCTGGCGCTGATTTTTGGAAAAAAAGCCACCCTATATTTTCAATTAAGGGCTGTTTTTGGAAAAAAATGGAGAAAGAAGGAGAGGTGATATCAGGCAAATGGGTGATAATGTTTACGGGCTTGCAGTGCATGCTGAAGAAATCACATGCATGGGAATGGGTGGAGTGATGAACGCAAAAAAAGCCGGGATGAACCGGCTTTTTTAGCTATAATAACCAGGTAAACCGCTACTTGGCTCACTTGCGCGATGCCAAAAACCTCGATGACTCTACCAGGCGGATAAATTCACTGCGGTAGCCATCTGCATCCTTACCACGGGCTTTTTGGGCCAGTTCCAAAACCGATGCCACATCAGCCTCCTGTGAAAAAGCCGACTCGCGGAGCAACATACCAAACTCAGCAACCGCCGCCGACCATAGGAAGTTGTCGGAAGCTTTGTCCCAAGCCAGGTTTTTGTCCGGCACGGTGGTCGAAATCAGTTTGCTTGTGTTACCATCAGGCGCTTTGTAGCGCAGTTTCAGGGTCATCAATTCCCCGGTCATGCTGGCGGTTTTGAGCCCCTGACTGTCCTGGTATTTCAGCGGATCTACTGTTTTAATAAAGGTACTTTCCACACCGACGGGTATGATTTCGTACAGGGCGGTGACGGTATGGCCACTTCCCAATTCGCCGGCGTCCTTTTTGTCATCATTGAAGTCCTCGTCCTTCAATCTGCGGTTTTCGTAACCGATCAGGCGATAGGCCTGCACTTTGGCCGGATTGAACTCGATCTGGAGTTTCACATCTTTGGCGATCGTAAATAATGTGCCACCAAACTCATTGACAAATACCTTTTTGGCTTCCTGGAGGTTGTCGATGTAGGCATAGTTGCCATTGCCTTTGTCGGCGAGTATCTCCATTTTGTCATCTTTGTAGTTGCCCATTCCAAAGCCGACCACGGTGAGGAAAACCCCTTTTTCGCGTTTTTCTTCTATCAAACGTTCCATTTCGGCATTGCTGGACGCACCCACATTAAAGTCGCCGTCGGTGGCCAGGATAATCCGGTTGTTGCCTTCATGTTTAAAATTTTGTAATGCCACTTCATAGGCCAACTGTATGCCCGCTCCACCAGCAGTAGAACCGCCAGCCTCCAGTTGATCGAGCGCTGCTATAATTTTTCCTTTTCTGTTCCAGCAGTAGATGGCAGCACGAGCCCCGCTGCACCGGCATAAACTACAATGGCCACGCGATCTACGGCACGCATTTGATCCACCAGCATTTTAAAGGCCGATTTCAGCAATGGCAGTTTATTCATGTCTTGCATGGAACCCGATACATCGATGAGAAATACCAGGTTGGAAGCCGGCAGATGGTCGGTGGGGATAATTTTGCCTTGCAAACCGATATGAACCAGCTTGTGCTGAGGACTCCACGGACAAGCGGCGATCTCGGTATTGACAGAAAATGGAATATCGCCTTTGGGCTGAGGGTAGTCATAATTAAAGTAGTTGATCATTTCCTCAATGCGTACCGCATCAACCGGGGGCTTTTGGCCATTGTTCAGAAAACGGCGAAGGTTAGCATAAGAGGCCACATCTACATCGATCGAGAAAGTGGACAAAGGATTTTTGGTGGCTTTCAAAAATTCATTTTCATGAATGGTGGTGTAGCCTTCTGTATTGAAATCGGGCAGCGGCACATCCATATCCAACTCCATTTCATCCATTACTTCATAGGCCATAGGCGCAAGTTCCGTTTTTGCCTGTGTCCTTTTGGCCTTTCTACCACCATGTACCTGCGCTACCGAGCCAGTTACGCTATGCTTGTTTTGCTCTGCATAGCCAATCACCACCACCTCCTGAAGAGCACCTACATCTTCCTTCAGCACCACATCAATGGTTTTTTTGGCTTCTACCAGCACCTCTTCGGTCACGTAACCTACCGATGAAAACACCAATATGGCAGTTTCGCCGGCTACAGCAATGTGGTATTTGCCATCTACATTGCTCACCGTGCCCCGTGGGCTTCCTTTTTCAATAATATTTACCCCGGGTATGGGCAGGCCGTCATGTGCAGAGGTAATGGTGCCGCTGATGTTAATTTGCTTTACTTCTGTAAAGCTGCTAGCCGAAATCAGAAGCATGGCGAGAAATAAATTGATCTTTTTCATATACAAAAAATTTTAGTTTTGAAGTTTTTTGGGATAGGATGCAGCACTTGCTTGTATTCCATAAATTTTTTTTGGAATTTTTACTTTTTCATATTCAATCCCCTCAGAGTTTGCTTATTCGATCAATGTTGGCAGTAAAATCCCCCGCTCATGTTTTTTAAACCCAAAGGAGGGAACTCAACCGAAACGGATGAAGCCTTGATGACCCGATTTAAAGCTAGTGGCGACCTGGAAGTCCTGGGCAGGCTCTACGGAAAGTACCTGCATTTGGTCTATGGCGTGTGCCTCAAATACCTGGGTGATCGCGAAGCTGCTCAGGATGCCACCATGCAAATATTCGAAAAGCTGATTGTGGAAATCCCGAAACGGGAAATACAAAACTTTAAACCCTGGCTGCACGTGACTACAAAAAACCATTGCCTGATGCAACTGCGCAAAGTGAAAGCCTGGAATATGCAAATGGAAAAAGCTGTAAAAGAAGAGCGGTACGTTATGGAAAATGCCGGGGAGTTGCATCTTAATGATGAAGAGATTTTAGAGCATAACCTGGAAGTGCTCAGGCAGTGTATCGAAAACTTAAAAGACGAGCAAAAAGCCTGTGTAAGCATGTTTTACCTTCAAGAAAAATGTTATCAGGAAATCTCTGACTGTCTGAGTGTAGATTTGAAAAAAGTGAAGAGCTATATCCAAAACGGAAAGCGGAATTTGAAAATTTGTATGGAAAACCATGGCTCACAAGCATAGACATATCACCCCGCCGGAGGCATACCGCCGATATCTCGATGGCTTAATGTCAGCACGGGAGCGCCATGAATTTGAAAAAACCATGCTCAATGACGATTTCGAAAGTGAAGCACTTGAGGGTCTGGCTGACCTGAACAAATCCCGGTTCAAAAAAGACCTTTCTGCCCTCCAAAGCGAACTCCGCACCAAAACCTCTACAGATACCGTATGGAAATATTGGAGGCTTGCTGCAGTATTTTTGCTTTTGGCGGCCTTTTCCTTTTCCGTTTATTACCTCATCGATTCCGGTGCCCCGACAGAAATTAGCCAATCAAAAAAAACACCAACGAACAATTCGGCTAAAAATCCGGACGAACAAACAGCCCAGGGCGACAGCGCCACAAAGGGCTATGGCGAAGAACTCGCCCTGCAACAGCAGCCTGCTGCCAATGAACGTGAGCCGATTGAAAAAACAAAACCAAATCTGCCAGCCTTGGCACCTGCCACGCCTGCTCCCATCATCAGCGAAACCATGGATGAAGAAGTATTCACTGACCAAAACCTGAAGAGGGATTTGGAAAAACCAGAAATTTTCGAGGAAGAAGCAGAAGCAAGTGAGGCAACTATCGCAGAAGATATTTTCATAAAAGGTGTACCAACAGCCGAAATGGCCAGGAAAAAGAAATCGATGCCTGGCAGCGCAGCTAGCATGGCTCGAACCAGCACCACCCGAACCATCAGTGGCAAGGTGACTTCGTCTGAAGACGATGAAGCATTGCCCGGCGTAATCGTGATGGTGAAGGGTACCCAGGTGGGTACTGTCACCGATGTGAATGGCCTCTTTGAGATATCGGTGCCCACTGATACCGCCAGTTTGTTACAGTTTAGCAGTGTAGGTTATGTCCGGGAAGAAATCCAGGCAGAAAACCAAAGTGAAGTGAATGCTACTTTGCAACCCGACATTACCGCCTTGAATGAAATAGTGGTAATAGGCTATGGCACCCTGTACAAACATGATGTGTCCGGTTCCATTTCTACAGTAGAGGATGTCCCCGAAGCCTACAGCTATATGCCTCCTTCGCCGGAGGATGGAGCTGCGGCATACAAGGAGTATATCAAAAACAATATACGCTATCCGGCATCGGGAAGGCCAGATGGGATAAAAGGTGTGGTGAAATTAAAATTTAAGGTGAGGCCTGACGGAAGTATAGAAGATTTGAGGGTGGTGAGGAGTTTGGGGAAGGATTTTGACCAGGAAGCGATACGACTGATAAAAGAGGGGCCGCGATGGAAGGCAGCGCAGGAAAATGGCACCAAGGTGATGAGAGAGGTTAACATGAAAATCAGATTTAAACCCAATGAATAAAAAAAGGCCAATGAAGGCCTTTTCACATGTTGCATAAAAATCAACGCCGTAGTGAGTGCAAGTTAATGCCGGGATATTTATCCGCTATGTGTGCGATGAACCAGATTTTTGAATTTATGCGGTTTGTCCCTCATGGACACCTTCGGCAAATTCCTCTATCATCTTTTTATTGAAAGCAGGCAGGTCTTCCGGCGAGCGGCTGGTGGTCAGTCCATTGTCCACTACCACTTCCCGATCTATCCAGGTAGCGCCAGCATTTTCGAGGTCGGTACGCAATGAAGGGTAGGAGGTGAGCTTGCGCTGCTCAAGAGCGCCAGTTTCTATCAGCAATTGTGGTGCATGACAAATGGCCGCAATGGGCTTTCCTTGTTCGAAAAAGGATTTGGCAAATTCTATGGCATCTTTATTTTTTCGGAGCTGGTTGGGGTTCATCACGCCGCCAGGCAACATCAGGCCATCATATACTTCAGGATCGGCATCTATGAGCTGGTGGGTAACATCATATGAACTTCCCCAGTTGTCCTTGGCCCAGGCCTTTACCTTTCCACCATTTGGTGCGATCACCTCTACAGTAGCTCCGGCTTGTTCAAGGGCTTTTTTTGGTTCGGTAAATTCCACTTCTTCAAAACCATCTGTCAGCAGTATGGCTATTTTTTTATTTCTTAAATCTTTCATTACGATAAAATTTTCGATTGTACATTTATAAAGCTGATAATAAAGACAACAGAACCATGCCAGGCTCAATATCTGGCTTTACACCCGTTATTAGGCCTTCTGGTGTGCATGGATGTTCACAATCGATGAAGGAATTTCCACAATGATTTTGATATCGGTTGACCTTTTAGTTTAAA
The DNA here is from genome assembly GCA_012033595.1 of Cyclobacteriaceae bacterium. GTDB lineage: Bacteria > Bacteroidota > Bacteroidia > Cytophagales > Cyclobacteriaceae > JAAUQL01. The sequence continues at coordinate 33,746 of JAAUQL010000001.1, forward strand.
ATCCATGCCCCATAAAGACTTTAAAACTTTTGGAATCATCCGCTGAAACAACTCTTTTTCCGCTTGTGCTAATTTGTCGATTTCCTGTGTGCGACATGTTTTATATTTAGGGATAATCACGATCCCGATTTTACAAAATAATGAAACAAAAAATTAAAAGCTTCCTAGCCACTTACTGGATATTGATGCTTATGGTAGCGATAAAATTCGCCTTGCAGTACCTACTGGTGAATCCGGCATATGAACTGCACCGAGACGAATTTCTTCATCTCGACCAGGCCAACCACCTAAGTGCAGGCTATATCTCCGTCCCTCCATTTACTGCTTTTCTCTCCAAAATCATATACTGGCTGGGTGGCGGGCTCTTTTGGATCAGGTTTTTCCCGGCGTTATTTGGTGCAGCAACCATAGTTTTTGCCTGGCTCATAGTGGAGGCAATGGATGGAAAATTGCCGGCCAAAATACTGACTAGTATATTTTTGCTATTTTCTATCCTGCTCAGGATCAATGTGCTCTATCAGCCAAATGCTTTGGATGTGCTCGTCTGGACAATTATATTTTATTTATTGATCCGATATATCAGAAAGCAGGAAAACATGCTTCTTTTGGCATTTGGCTGTGGTGGTGGCCCTGGGGTTTTACAACAAGTATAACCTCGTCTTTTTGATCGTGGGTCTGGCTGCCGGCTTGATATTGACGTCGCAGAGGGCCGTTTTTACCAGAAGTGGGCTTTATCTGGCTGCCCTGCTTTGTATCCTCCTGCTGCTGCCGAATATCCTATGGCAGATCAATCATCAATTCCCTGTTTTGCTTCATATGCGAGTATTGCACCAAAGACAACTGGTACACGTCGATAGGTTGGGTTTTCTTTTGGATCAAATTAAGTTCGGATTGCTGGGCTTTCTGGCGATCCCAGCCTTATGGGGCTTGGTTTTTTACAAGCCTTTCCGTCCATATCGCTTTGTATTGTTCACTTATCTCACGGTGATGATCCTGTTCGTCATCAGCCGTGGCAAAAACTACTATGCCATAGGTCTGTACCCTGTGTTGTTTGCCCTGGGCGCAGTATATCTTGAACGGATATCAAAAGGTCAGATCATTTGGATATTTCCAGCATTGGGGGTGGTCAATATTGTGGCCATCTTGGCGATCGTACCATTTTTAATGCCACTTAAGAGCCCGGAACAGATCGTGGCCAATCCCGGAATATTCGAAAAAGTAGGTATGTTGCGTTGGGAAGATGGAAAAAACCATGACTTGCCGCAAGACTTTGCCGATATGCTTGGCTGGCGCGAGATGGCCGCGAAGGCAGCACAAGCTTTCGAAATGATCCCAGAGGCAGAGCAGCAACAAACGCTGGTGTTTTGTGACAATTATGGTCAGACAGGAGCGGTGAACCACTATAACAGAGGTCGTATGCCCGAGGCACATTCTTTTACTGCCGACTATATATTCTGGCTTCCAAAGCTGGATACGATCCGAAATATCGTTTTTGTGGGGGAGCTACCGGACAAAGAGGTGGTGGACATGTTCGAAGAGTACCGTTGGATAGGCAAAGTGGAAAACACATTTGCCCGCGAACATGGCACAAACATTTATTTACTACTTGGTGGTTCTGATGCAGTAACCCGCTTTTTTTATCAAGAAGCTGAAGAGCGAAAAAAGAATTGGGATATTTTTTAAGTTGGCAGCAGTGTAATTTGAAACCGTAAACGGCTTGATGGTAAATATTATACGCTAATTTTGAATTATGTGAAGTAGCGTTGAATTTAGAATTTATGAAATATACCCATTCGTTGATTGCCATCACCTTGTGTCTCTTTTTGAATGGTTGTTTCAAAGGTGTTGAAAAAAGGTTCCAAGTGATAGAACCCGCCTTTTCAGGGATTGCATTCTCCAATAGCATAACTGCTAACGACACTTTTAATGTGATTGATTTCTATTATATCTATAATGGTGGTGGCATTGGGATTGGTGACTTCAATCAAGATGGCCTGCCGGATGTATATTTTGGCGGAAATGAAGTTTCCAATGAGCTTTATCTAAACCGTGGAGATTTCAGATTTGAGGAAATTGCCAAAGAAGCGGGTGTGGAGGCCGCTGATATTTGGTCGCAGGGCATAGCTGTGGCAGATATCAATAATGACGGTTGGCCAGATATATATGTGTGTGCATCAATATATGGTTTACCCACACAGCGGGTCAATAAATTTTTCATCAATAATGGATTGAATCATAAAGGAATCCCAACTTTTAGTGAAGAAGCGCATGGATGGGGAATTGCAGATAGTGGGCATTCGTCAAATGCGGCATTTTTCGATTACGATCTAGACGGCGATCTTGACTTGTTTATTATTAATAATTTCATGGATAGAAAGTTTCCAAGTCAATTCAGACCTGCTATTGTAGATGGCAGTTCCGTCAATTCAGACAAATTATACGAAAATAAGGGTAATGGCCATTTTGAGGATGTCTCTGTTGTGGCGGGAATCCTTATCGAGGGGTATAGTCATGGGATTTCAGTAAGGGACATTAACATAGATGGATGGCCGGATATTTACATTACCAACGATTTTTTACCCAATGACATACTTTACATCAACAATCGGAACGGGACATTTTCCAACAAGGTTTCTGACTATCTCAAACACCAGTGCTTTTCTGCAATGGGCAACGACATTGCCGATATCAACAATGATGGATTTCAGGAGATATTTGCACTTGATATGCTGCCAGAAATAAATTACCGCAAAAAAACCATGCTGCTCAGGAGCAATCCTATGAACCAATTGAACTATCAGTTATACGATTATGATTTTCAGTTTATACGAAATATGCTTCAACTCAATATGGGTCCTGATGGAGATGGCAACATGCACTTTGGCGATATCGGTTTTATGGCTGGCATATACGAAACAGATTGGAGCTGGGCTCCTGTTTTCGCTGATTTTGATAATGATGGATTCAAGGATTTGGTTATTGCCAATGGTTTTCCGGGAGATGTTACTGATATGGATTTTGCCAACTATATGAGTAAATACCAAAATTTTATTAGCAAGAGGTCAGAATTGTTCGATACCATACCTGAGGTACGCATCGATAATTATATTTTCAAAAATAATGGCAACCTGACCTTCACTAAAAAAACAAGCGAATGGGGATTTGAAGCAAAAACCTTTTCTAATGGAGCCGCTTACGCAGATTTTGACAACGACGGCGATTTGGATTTTGTCACCAATAATATCGATGGTCCTGCTACCCTATATCGCAACCACTCTATCTCGGACACCAAGATTTCCGAAGGATCAAATTTTTTAAAGATCAAACTTAAGGGAAATGCCCAAAATGAGCAGGGCATTGGTGCCAAAATACTTTTGTACACAGGTAGGGAAAAACAGTTTTTGGAGTATAGTCCTTATCGCGGCTTTATGTCTACCATGGATGCTGTGGTACATTTTGGTATAGGAAAATACGAATGGGTAGATTCAATAGTTGTATTTTGGCCTCAGGGTCAGGTATCATCCATTTTTGAAATTACGGCTAATCAGGAAATGGAAATAAGCGTAGAAAAGGCCAAAATGCTAAATAGATCTATTAAGGATCAACTGTTTCAGCGGACTGCCACGCCAGTTTTTACCAACAGCCGGACTCAAATTCAGCCCCCATTTGTCCATCAGGAAAGGGAACTTTTTGATTTTAATCTGCAACGAACTTTACCGCACAAACTATCACAGTACACACCAGGAATTGCCGTTTGTGACTACAATAGTGATGGTCTGGAAGACTTTTATATCGGAGGCAATGGTCAATTTGCTGGTTCATTCTACATACAGAACAGCATTGGTGATTTTCATAAAGAGGAGAGGATAACCTTGGGAGATAGCTTGTCGGCACAAGACATGGGGGTGTTGTTTTTCGATTCAGATGGTGATGGCGACAAAGACCTGTATTTGGTAAGTGGTGGCATGGCCAAGGAACCAGGCGATGTTGGATACATTGATCGACTATATCTAAATGATGGTCGGGGCTATTTTTCATATCAAAAATCCGCCCTGCCCGATATCAGAAGATCCGGTTCGTGCGTCAAGGCGGGTGATTACGACAACGATGGTGACCTCGACCTGTTTGTGGGTACAGCAACCAGCCCCGGCCAATATCCACTTTCTGAGCCCAGCTATATACTACGCAACGACAATGGAAAATTCTTGGACATGACAGCAGTAATTTGCCCATCTCTCGACTCAGCAAAAATGGTTAACGATGCCATTTGGACTGACTTTGACAACGACAACTGGCTAGATTTGATTGTAGTTGGCGAATGGATGGATATCACATTTTTTAAAAATGACAGAGGAAAATTTACAGATATTTCAAAAACAGCACTGCCTATGTCGACTTCAGGATGGTGGAAATGCATAAGTGGAAGCGACCTGGATGACGATGGAGATATAGACTATATTTGTGGAAATCTTGGTTTGAACTCCCTTTTAGTGGCAATCGGACGCAGCCCCTCACTATCTATGCCAAGGATTATGACCACAATGGGATTATCGACCCGGTCATCGTTAAATATGTCCATGACGAAAGATTCGATCTGAAGCCCTTTCCGGTATCCACACGTGATGACCTGTTGATACAAATTCCTATTTTGAAAGAACGTGTTCCTACGTATCGGGCATTTGGCCAGGCGACTATTAATGACCTTTTCACCAAAACGGAATTGGAAGATAGTTATCGAAGGGAAGCCTCTTTTTTCCATTCTTCAGTTTTGATAAATGAAGGTGATGGGAAATTTATAATACGGGCTTTGCCGGCAGAAGCACAGTTAGCACCTGTTTTCGCTATTATATCCCAGGATTTTGATGAAGATGGCAATATTGATTTGCTACTGGCAGGCAATGATTATGCCATGGAATTGATGTCTGGAAGAATAGACGCTTCAAATGGTTTGGTAATGCAGGGGTTGGGAAACGGAACCTTTAATGCTTTGAAATCCTATGAATCTGGCTTTGCAGCTAAAGGTGATGCAAAAGGTTTGGCGGTGGTTTATGACCTGGCCGGAAGAGGAATTGTCCTTGCCACTCAAAACAAAGACTCACTGGTAATTCATCAAACTTCAGCAGTATGGAATACAGTGGATCCAGAGGATGCGACCCATGCTATAATAAAATTAAAAGACGGCAAAACACGCAAATTAGAATTTTACTATGGATCATCCTTTATTTCACAGTCTTCTCGCAAATTGGTCATGATGGCATATTATGATAGGGTTGAGCTGAAGCCTTAGTTGCACTCTCCTAAGTCGCATATTTCTCCGGCTACTCAGTTGATATCAAGCATATGGTATTCAATCTTTTTTTGTCACACTAAATCAAAAGCCTCGTTGCAAGGGTCATAAAAAAAAAGGCTATCAGAAGAGATAGCCTTTTTGTCTTCAAAAAATTACAGTTGTTTACCAGTTGGGATTTTGTTTCAATACTGTTGATCCCATAATATCAATCTGATCTTGTGGGATCGGATAACGTTCATTTCTGCCGGAGGTAAAGTTCTTGCCAGCCAGATAGTCTCTAACGTTTGGGTTCACATTTGACCCTATTGGTCTTGTGGCTTCCTCTTGCAAATAATTGTTGAGCGTGCTTGCGGCAATACCCCATCTTACTAAATCAAAAAACCTATTGCCTTCCATGCCAAATTCAAGCCTGGCTTCATGGCGAATGGCTTTGATGGCAAATGCCTGATCCGGGAAAGCAGTATATTCTTTTACATTATATCCTAGACAAGCAGGGGTAGCAAGCTCCACTCCAGAAGTGTCGCGTGCCATTACCACGTCATTGGACGCCCTCTCGCGCAATTCATTGACCAAATTAAGCGCCTTGCCAAGATCGTTTTCCATAGCAGCGACTTCAGCTCTCCACAACATAATGTGTGGTAGTCTGATTATTCTTATATTGTTGGCATTGGGTCCTTGAGCCCAACCAGAAGCTGTTGAGAGCGCTCCCTTTTCCGACCTGTAATAGACATTTTTCTTGGGCGAATAGGGTCCGGCATAGGCCTGCTTTCTTATCCAGGCAAAACCTGGATGCAATGCCCAATCCAAATAGGGAATTCCCCGACGGCCAACAACCCAGTCCAATCTTGGATCGATAGATTCATTAGCATTGTCCCTTCCATATGGGACAAAGTCAGGATCGTACCACAATTTACTTTCCCATTTGGCATAAGAATCCAACCCTTGATCCCATCTAAAATCTTTACTGTTGAAATTGTCAAGAAAAGGCAGGCCGGTGGCTGGGTCGGTCAGGTAGGCATTTACCAGGTTTTGAGAAGGTTGGTGAAATCCACAGCAAGTTCCGGGACTTTCCGGACCATATGGATAATTCAATGCATCTCCCCAGTTGCCATTTTGTCCATCAGTACCATCATTTACTGAAGCTTGCGCTTCTAATATAGATTCAGAATTATTGTTTCCGGATATCCTGAAGTTATCGTGATAACTCTCTACCAATTCAAATGGTCCATTCTCAATGATGTCGTCCATTAAGGTTTTGACTTCTGTGTATCCGGGAGCCGATGTAGCATCTATTCCATTCTCAGCACGACCGTTCCAATGCATATAGGCTCTGACCAACATGCCTTTAGCAGTCCATTTGCTTATTCGACCCGGAGCTGATTTGGTAACAGGTAGTACCGCTATAGCATCTTTTAAGTCTTGGACAATTTTTGGCCAGGCATCAATATAGTTGCCACTCTCATCTATATTGCCCACTTCAGCAAATGAGGGCCCATCAGGAAGACCTACATTTTCCTCAATATATGGAATATTGGAAAATACGATTTTTCCTTCAAAGTGGTAGTGAGCCCTAAGTGCTTTGGCTTGGGCTAGATATTGGTCGTATTCATCTTGTGTAATGCTGCCTGCGTCCAATGCCTGGCCGGCAACCCTGATCACATCATTGCATCTGCTGACTGCATCAAAAATTGTTCTCCACTTATTGTTGAAATAACCTAGGGCAGGAGTGGCTGAATACACTTCAATTTCACTCTGTGGCACCTGGTCGCCTTCATCAGAACCTTTATAAGCATCATCGGAGGCTATGCTTCCATATACATAGTTGGAGCCGGCGGCATCCCAGCTGGAAATTTCCTCAACCACACCGTCCATTACACTATATGCTCCTATTAATAAGGCATCGACACCATCCCTGGTGGCCAATTGTGATTCGCCAACTGCTCCCAAGGGCTCCTTTTCGAGAAAACCATCTCCACACGATGTAATTACAGCGAGTGAAAAAATGAACAAACTATAAATTATCTTTTTCATAATAGTTTAAATTTTGAATTTGATTAAAGCCCAAAGTTAACTCCAAAAATAAATGACCTTGGTGTTGGGTAAACCCCTTGGTCGATACCTAAACTTGCATTGTCTCCTGGTCCGGCAATATTGACCTCGGGATCCAAACCATCATATTCCGTAATGGTGAAAAGGTTTGTTGTTTGAAAATAAACCCTGAGCCTATCAATCCCTTTGATGTTGGGAATGGTATAACCAATCATAAGGTTTTTCATCCTTAGATAAGACCCATCTTGCACAAGGCGTGAGTTTGGCTGATAGCTAAGGTTATCAGTTGCACTTAGTACAGGCAGTGTAGCATTGTCTCCTAATTCTGGAGTCCACGATTCTTCGTACATCCTGGTACTTCTATTGCCCTGAAACTGGTTGAAATCAATCCATCGCGAAACATAGTTGATCAAGTCGTTTCCTTGGACACCTTGAAAAAACATAGTAAAATCAAAGTTTTTGTATTCGAAAGATGCGTTTAATCCATAGTAGAAATCGGGATGAGGATTGCCGATAAATACCCTGTCTTCGTCATTGATCACTCCATCTGTGGCATCTGCAATGCCATCTCCATTGGTATCTTCGGTCAATTGATCCTTGAATTTGTATCTACCTAGCCCTTCGCCGTACTGGCTGATATAGTTGTAATATCCAGGATATTCATCGGAGACATATACAGGATCACCATCATCATTAGTATCCCAGTAAGATTCTGAGCCATCAGTAAATCCTATAACTTCCAATCCGTAGAAACTCATAAAAGGTTGTCCCATCACCGACCTTGAATATCTGTACTGTCTCAAATCTGGTCCCAATAGTGCGGAATTTGCATTTTCACTTAGGTTGACAATCTCATTTTTATACGTAGAGAAGTTCAATCCAATATCATAAGAAAAATCCCCATTGGCCGAAGTATTGTTGTAAGCCAGGTAGAGGTCAATTCCTTTATTGCTCATTTCACCAACATTTTGAGCAGGAGCAGAAGCATTGCCCTGGGTGGCAGGCAAAGGTAATGTATAAAGCATATCGGAAGTCTGTCTATCCCACCAATCAAAATTGATGGTCAGTTTATTGTTGAACATAGTCCAGTCAAATCCAAGGTCAAGGGTGGTTGTGGTTTCCCACTGACCAAAGGGGTTGCCAAAGCGATTGGTGTCAAAACCAGGAACAACTTTCGTATTGTTGCCATTGATGTCATATGACGACTGTGACAGGCTTGTTCTGTAGGTAGAAAATTGGTTGTCTTGGCTTATGCTCTGGTTGCCCATCTGACCCCATCCTGCACGTAATTTCAGCTCATTTGTCCAGGTGAGGCCACTCATAAATGCTTCATCGGAAATTCTCCATCCTAGTGAAGCTGCAGGGAATACTGCATATCTGTTTTCGGAGCCAAAACGAGAAGACCCATCCCGTCTCACTGTAAGGTCAACCAAATATTTATCCATCAATGAATAGTTCACTTTGGCAATAGGGAAAATAGAGCCCATTCAGAACCGCTGCCCGAATTTTGTTGGTTAGAACCAGCATTGAGGTACCTATAACTCAAATCATTGGAATAGAAATCGGATCTGCGACCCATAAGTTGCCTGTACACGTTTTCGATAGCTTCTGTTCCCAGTAGCACATTAAATCTATGTATATCAGCGATTGTTTTGTTATAAACTAATGTATTAGTCCATGTGGTATTCAATACAAAATTCATATCAACGGTGAGCTCATTCGATGACCTTGGCTCAGCGGCCTCAGGGTTTTGCCAGGCAAATGAAGATTTGTACCAGTTGGTATAATCTACTCCAAGGGATGTTTTGAAGGTCAAACCTTCTATGATATCAAATTCAACAAAAGCATTTCCGAAAATTCTCCAGTTGGTGCTTACATTGTCTTTGCCTCTCCACAGAATGGCCACTGGGTTATTTGCATTTCCTGTGTTGGTGCCTTTGGTACCGGCAAAATTTCCCCTAATGTCATAAACAGGCACAATAGGTTGCATTCGATAGGCATGAGAAACAGGGTTGTCTTCGCTATTATTATTGAAATCAACACCTTCGTTATACGATACCTCAAGATTTTCACCAAGCCTAAGCCATTTTTTTGGTGAAAATTCCGTATTCGCCCTCACCGAATACCGCTCAAAACCGGTATGTTTCACTATTCCCTGCTGGTTGAAATATCCTAAACCAAAATAATATCTCCCTTTTTCAGTACCGCCGGATGCTGCCAAATTATACTCTTGAATCGGTGCCGGGTCAAATACCTCATCGTACCAGTCCGTACCTTCCTTATTTGCATAGGCTATCAGGTTGCCGGGATAGCTGTAAGCGCCCTCATTTACATTTGGTTTAAAGGCTCCATCCGGATATACATAATCTGGTATAAAATTGTCGCTAGTGGGATTGTCACCGTACTGGGCATTTTTGAATTCGAATTTCGACAAATCACCTGCATTGCCGTTGGCCCAGTCATTTACTGCCTGCTGGTACATCAATTCACCAAGTCTCCTTGTATTTAGCATATCAAGCTTGGTGGTGGCGCGCTGCACACCATATCTGGCATCCAATGTAATCTTTGCCGCGCCTGATTTCCCCTTTTTAGTGGTGATGATAATTACACCATTTGCTGCCCTGGCTCCATATATCGAAGCGGCTGAAGCATCCTTAAGAATTTGCATGCTTTCTATATTTGCAGGATTGAGTCTGTTGAGGGCATAAACATCTTCAGTGGGTACACCATCGATTACATACAATGGATCATTGCTTGTCACCGTCCCAAAACCCCTGATCCTAACCATGGTCTGGCCTCCGGGTTAGTTGTCTTGCCCTACAAATACGCCAGCAGCACGACCTTGAAGTTGTGCTCCTATATCAGCAGCAGGCATTTCATTTAATTTTGCCGGGTCTACTGAAGTGATCGAACCGGTAATGTCGCGTTTTGATTGCGATGTGTACCCTGTTACTACAATCTCTTTCAGCGATGTGACATCGGGTTTTAAGACTACATCAATAACTGACTGGCTACCAACTGTAACCGCCTCGGTAGTATAACCAATCGATGAAAATACAAGTACAGAAGGGGTTTCGGGCACTTCGATACTATATTTGCCATCAACATCACTTACGGTACCTTGCCCTGAACCTTGTAAGATGATGTTGACACCGGGAAGGGGACCTTCCTCGCCAGAGGTTACCTGACCGGTAACCATCCTCACTTGTGCGCCGGATATACCAACGCCTAATCCTAAGAGGAAGAGCGACATCAAGCCACTTTTCCACAAAGTAGAAATACACATAATAAATTAGTTTAGGTAAAACGATTATTTATATACACAAAGTCCTAAAGACTGAATGTTCAACATACTGATTATTAAATATCCGATTGGTGATATCCATGGCTCCAGCTCAAATGCTTAATGTTAAGTGTGTATTATACACTTAACCATTGAGTCTCTTATGTAAAAGCTGCTAAACGAATAGATTGGGGCGATATAAATAATATTTGGGCACGTAAATATTTTATCATATTGACATAATTTTGGGCATTTATTATTTTAATGATAATAAAGTTACATACAATTATTATTAAACTCCAAATATTTAAGGAGTAATTCAGCCTTTGAAAAAACAAATAATTGAACTAATGCCTTATTGTCATTTGGACAATAAACCATAATTCTCCAAACAACGGTCATTCTTTTCATTTTGATCTTAATTTTTAAAATTGCCCTATAGGCCGTACGAAAACAAGGTCAATGGAAAAATGACATCATAGAATAATACAAACCATTGCGGCGGATAATACTGGTTTTTTGTCTTAAAAATATCCCTCCCCGACATGCAAAAGTCTATGCAGATCCACTGATGTCCCTGACTGTTCATCTTGCGATATCGGTGGGGACATATTTTTTCGCTAACATTGCATGCTTAAATATTTCTCTTGCATGGATCATCTTTGGTTGGCTTTGGCCTGGATACTGTATTTCGTTATACATAGTGTTTTGGCCTTGCGTTCGGTAAAGGAATATGGTTACAAAAAGGGTCTGGGAACCCGGAAGTACCGGCTCCTTTATGTAATTGTGGCCACACTTGGTTTGCTGGCTATAGTAATGTATTCATCTACCATTCAGACACACCTCGTCCTCCCAACCGCTGTATGGCTCAAAATGGCAGGCCTTTTTATCGCCGTTCAGGGATTATTGATTGCCAAATGGGGCTTCAAAAGTTATGATACCAGGGCTTTTCTGGGTTTGGGCAGTCTGAAAGCCGAAGATGAATTCAAAACGGATGGCTTATTGAAGCATGTCAGGCACCCCCTGTACGCCGGATCGATCTTGATGGTGATTGGATACTTTTTGTTCGACCCCAAATGGACCACCCTCATCTCAGGCACGTTGGTGATTTTGTACTTTTTGGTGGGCATTTATCTAGAAGAACGCAAACTGATCGAGGCGTTTGGCGAAAAATATATCGAATACAAAAAAAAGACTCCTATGCTCATACCAAGATTTTGGAAGTGATGGAGAATCCTGGATAGTTCAGTGGCATGTACCGGATTTTTATGGTCATTCGTCAGAGGCCTTGCCTATGATACGCTTAGGCGGTCCTTTCATCAAAACAATGCAAAAGTGGCTTTAAGCTGGTTTCAACTCTGCCAGTTCTTTTTCAAGTTCTTCTATCCTATCCAGATATTCTTTTTCTTTTCGGTGAATTTCTTCCTGCGTGGCCTGCATTTCCTCCATATTTTGGCGCATTTCCTCTTCCTGGGCTCGCAGTTCTTCAGATTGCTGCTGCGATTGCTCCAGCAGGTTTTTGGTTTTGAGATTAATTCTGTTTGCTGCGATGTATGAAGCGAGCGTTTCCGAGAGCTTTTCGGCAAATTCGATTTGATGGGGCGCAAATTCATTGAATGAAGCAATTTCCATTATACCTTCTACCTGCTTATCGTGGATAAGGGGCACGATCAGAATGCTTTTTGGGGTGGCTTCACCTAATCCGGATGTGATGTGTATGTACGAAGCGGGCACTTCTTTGAGGTATATGCTTTCTTTTTCCAGATAGCACTGGCCTACCAGGCCTTGTCCTATTTCTATTCTTTTGGTGAGGAACTTGTTGCGGTCGTAGGCATAGCAAGCTTTCAATTCTATAAAAAGATTTTTCTCTTTGTAATCATCGTCTTCTTCAATGGTATATATCCCTGCCTGGTTTATTTTCATAAAGTTGACCACCGCAGATACCAGTTGCTGATAAAATTTGTCATTGATATCGCCTCTGAGCAAGCGGGCAATTTCGGAAGTTCCTTTTGCTATCCAGTTGCGTTTTTCCTCAGCTTCATTGGCGAGCTTGTTGTCTTCCAGGGTTTTTTCCAGTGTTTCATGCTGCCGCTCCATTTCTTCATTCCTTGCCTGGATATCCTCCAGCAATTTTTTACTTTTTTCATCGGCCACCAAATTCTTGTTTTGGAGCAGGTACATGCTAAACAGCAGGGCGCCAATAGAAAATGCATAAGTAGGAATAGTGAATATACTTTGCCTGAAAAGCGTACTGTCCATTTCGCTGACCAGAAAATTATTGGTCCACGATTGGGAGATAAAAACCAGGAAAGTGAAGGAGAGTGAGGCGATTAGCAGCCATTTTTCGCGAATGTCGATGAAAATCCACGGTAAAATAGCAACAACAAATTGACCCAGATAAATGGAAAAGATCAGCGGCTCACCTGGCTGCACAATGTACGCATGGTAAATCGCCACATCAAGCGAGATCACCACCGTAAGTGCAAAGCGGGCAAAATCAACCATTTGCAGGTAATTGAGGAACAAAATTAACATACTACCCACTATCAGGATAATGCAAACATCGATAAGCTGTGGCGCCAGGTATAGCGATATGGCAGTATAAATAATGCCTGTCATCAAAAAAACAAATGCGATGACATTGGATATGCGCACAACGGCAATTTTATAATCCTGGTCGAACTCCTGGGTTCCGAGATTAATAATACTTTTTACAATTGGATTCATCATGGTGGGTCTTCTGTACTCAAAAAAGTGGCGGCTTATACGTTTAGGTCAAATGCCGATATAAATTAAAATAAAAAAATTCATAAAGGGCAATCTGCCCTATGATTTTCATATCGATGCTGGTGGGTATTGGCGCGACTCTTTGTTTTTTCTGCGAAGTATACGTAAAGGTGCCCAAAATAGTACATCGAATTTTTAGCTACGCACATTCAACCAACTAATGAGCGCAATGGGAATATGTGTGAATATCAGTAGAGAAACATTCATTTTTCCTCACGTCCCAATGTGCGGTGCATTGGCAGGGGGCCGCATACCATATCACATGGGTGATTCGGGCTCAGTTAACTTTATTTCATCCAGCCTGCTTATCATTTCATTTTTTATAAGAGCATAGGGCGCCTCGTGTGCTTTGCTGATGGGGTTGGCCGAAGGAGGATCTATTTTGAGCGGATCAACTGCCTGGCCATTTTTCCAAAATCTAAAGTCCAGGTGGGGTCCGGTAGCCAGGCCAGACTTGCCCACATAGCCAATGATTTGACCCTGAGAAACGCGTACCCCGTTTTTTATACCATTTCCATATTTAGAGAGATGGAGATAGCCTGTGGTATAAGTACCATTGTGCTTCACTTTCACGGTGTTGCCCCCGCCGCCGCTATATGCGGCAAATACTACAGTGCCATCGCCTACGGACATTACCGGGGTGCCTGTAGGCGCAGCATAGTCCACGCCGGTATGTGGCCGGGTAATTTTTAATACCGGGTGCAGCCGGGCATGGCTAAAACGCGAACTGATGCGCGAAAATTTGAGCGGTGCCTTCAGAAAGGCTTTCCTTAAGCTATTCCCTACTTCATCAAAATACTCCTTGCCTTCGCCCTGGTCATATTGCACCGCGTAAAATGGCTTGCCCTGGTGCCTGAACCACGAACCGATGATGCGTCCCATGCCGGCATCCTGCCCATTTACTTCGTAGCGTTCATATATCACCTTAAAGGCATCCCCCTTTTGCAAACCAAAAAAATCGATCACCCAGGCATATACATCGGCAAGCTCATTTACCAACAGCGGCGTGCCGCCGTCTTGCAGTATGGTGTTGTATAGCGAGGTCTCTATCACCCCGCTCGACACCTCCAATATGGTATCTACCTTGTTTCGCCCATTGTGTACACTCAAGCTGTCGCCAAATTGTAACATTACGAATTCGATGGGGTTGGGATGATATATGAACGCCCTGGCTGTTTTTTGGCTATCACTTTCGTGAATAATGGTATAGGGCTTTTTGGTTTGCAGGCGGCGCACATTAAATGAATCTTTGGGCAACAGACTTATTTCGGCAATGGTCTGTGGCGAAATATTGAAGCGGGAAAGAATTTCCGAGAGATTTTCATTGGCTTTGATCACCCCCTCTTCCACCACCATGGAGTCTATTACTATTCCATACAATACTTTGGGGGGCGGGGGAGGCTGAAACTCCATCGAATCCAGTTCGGTAGTTTCCGGTATATTGTGCTTGGCTTTCCATTGGCTCACACTTGCGATTATTACATAGGTCAATACCAATGCGGCTACGATTCCAACGACTATGAATATTTTTTTCTTCATATAAAACAAACTTCAGTAGCAATGTTAAATTATATGGCTGTGGCAATTTCGGCGGGTAAAGGTGCCCTACAAAACTTTTTCACTAATTTTGAATTTTCAAATGTATAAAAAATGCTTTATCCTTCTAAACTAATTGAAGATGCTGTCAACGAAATATCAAAACTTCCGGGAATAGGAAAGAAAACGGCCTTGCGGCTTGCGCTTCACCTTTTGAAACAAGAGGAAAGCACTACCGATAAGCTGAGCACTGCGCTGGTAAATCTGAGAAAGGAAAGTAAATACTGTAAAATATGTCATATCATATCCGACTCCGAAGACTGTACCTGCGAATCGGCGCGTAAAGACGCTTCTATACTCTGCGTGGTAGAAGACACCCCCGATGTGATTGCCATACAAAATACCGCGCAGTTTTCCGGATATTTTCATGTGCTGGGGGGCATTATTTCTCCCATGGAAGGTATAGGCCCCGGAGAATTGAACATACAAAGTCTGTTAGATCGTGTAAAAAAATCGTCAGGGCTGATCAAAGAGGTGATTTTGGCTTTGAGTCCCACCATGGAGGGCGACACCACTTCGTTTTATATTGCCAAAAAGCTTAAGCCCTTTAGTATAAAAATCACTACTATTGCCCGGGGAATTCCGATAGGTGGTGAATTGGAATATACCGATGAGATTACCTTGGGAAGAAGCATTGTGCAGCGGCTCATTTACGATACCGGCAATGACTAATAAGGGGCTGTTTTCCCGGGAATATCGTAGGGCGTTTTGATAAATGAATATCTTATGAAATTATTATTGAGCAAATTGGCCATTTCCACGGTCTTGTGTATGGGGTTGCTTGCAGGCATACCCGAAGGATACGCACAAACAGATGAATATACACGAAACGAGCAACTCAAATATCTGGATCTTGGCATCAAACAATATGAAAATGGAAAATACAAAGAAGCAGACGAATCGTTCAGGCAGGTACTGGAATCAGTAAGCGTATTGCCGGCGGAGATTTGTTTCTACTTCGGAGCCAATTCTTTTTATTTGAAAAAGTACAAGCAAAGCATCAACTGGCTCAATAAATACATTGCACTAAAGGGCACCTCAGGACAATTTTTTGATGAAAGTACCCGATACCTGAAAAAAGCAGAAGAAAAATACCTGGCAGACCCCGGCAAAGCCCAAAAGGATACAGAAGTTTATGAAGCCAGTGAAGCTATCGACTATACGGTAATGCCCAAGGTGGACTGTGGCCCATCGGGCAAGGTCATTTGCCCGGTTTGTAAAGGTGAAACGGTGATTATTAAAAAAAGTGCGATGAGTGTGTCATACCAGTCGTGCCCCTATTGCGATATACACGGATACCTCGATTGCGAAAACTACAAC
The DNA here is from genome assembly GCA_012033595.1 of Cyclobacteriaceae bacterium. GTDB lineage: Bacteria > Bacteroidota > Bacteroidia > Cytophagales > Cyclobacteriaceae > JAAUQL01. The sequence goes on from JAAUQL010000001.1 coordinate 50,071, forward strand.
CTGCTGTTGCAGGGAGAGCTGGTTCCAGGCACCAAATCATCACCCAAATAATACACATGCTATGAGCAGATCCTCTTTGCAATCATACGCTTACTTCCCCAATAGCATACTATGATGGACAACAGCATAAACCCACTCTATGCCCAAGGCAAAAACCCCTGGATTTTGGTAATTGCCCTATTGGGCATAACCATTGGAGGCATCTTTCTCATCGGCCAGGTACTGGCTTTTGTCGCAGCCATTATGATATCAGGGCTAAGCCTTACCGAGCTGATGAACGTATTGGCTAACCCGACGGCCTATCCCGAACAGCGAATGATGATTTTGATCGTACAGGGCGTATCATCTGTGGGTGGCTTTGTCATCGCCCCACTGATTTTTTATTATACCCTGGTCGGCAACCACATCTTCAGGGATTTTATCCAACTGCCGCCAAATATCATTCCCACCCTGGTGGTAGCTGTGGTCATGGTGTTTTCTTTTATGGTGGTCAATACCATTTTTATAGAATGGAATGCAAATATTGAGCTTCCTGGATTTATGGCAGGTTTTGAACAATGGGCCAAAAACCTCGAAAGTTCCATGGAGGTGCTTACCAGCTACCTTACAGATTTTGAATCTACCCAATATTTCTTTTTGGCGATCTTTATTATAGCGGTGATCCCGGGCATCGGAGAGGAGCTGCTTTTCAGGGGCTTGCTGCAAAACCTGCTCAGACGAATATTCAAAAATGACCATGTTGCCGTGTGGGTGGCTGCCATTATATTTAGTGCGATTCATTTTCAATTTTATGGTTTTGTGCCCCGCATGCTGCTAGGCGCTTTGTTTGGCTACCTATATCTCTGGACCAACAATCTACTGGTGCCTATGGTGGCCCATTTTTTGAACAACGGCTTTTCATTGTTTGCACTATATGTGTACAAAAAAGGACTTACAGACATAGATGTGGAATCGACCGAAGCGCTGCCCACTGTGTATATTATCTTTTTTTCTGCTTTATTTGCAGTCTCACTGTTCTATTTTAAAAACTACCTGACAATAAGCAATTCGGATGAAAGACTGGACAGTCGTTTATAAAACCCCCATAAGCTCCAGGGCAGAGATCGTGAAAAGCGTACTGTACGAGAGCGGCATAGATGCGGTGATCATCAACAAAAAAGATTCTTCTATACATATCAGTCACGGACTATTGGAGGTGATGGTGCAGAGGGAACGCGTTTTGGAGGCACTAAAAATTGTGAATGATGAAATCTCGTTTGAATAAATACTCCAATCTGACCCAGCGCGTAATTGTGGCCCTTATTGGAGTGGCGGTCATCATCAGTGCGATCTATTGGCAGGCATGGAGCTATTTCGCTATTTTCCTGATGATTTCTTTTTTGTCCTTACGGGAATTTTACAAGCTGGTAGGACTTGGCGGGTATATTCCTTTGGCGTTTTGGGGCACTTTGTCCGGCATGCTCATTTATACCTTTACCTTTTTGGTGCAAATGCACCTGGTATCCAATGCGGTGTTCTACATGATATTTCCTTTCACAGCCATTATCTACTTTATCAAACTGTACAAAAAATCTGATGTAAAGCCCTTTACCAACATTGCCTATACTTTTCTGGGGATTTTATATGTAGCGGTGCCATTTTCTCTATTGCATATCATTGCCTTTTGCACGGGCGAATATCGCTTTGAGCTGGTCACCGGCATACTGCTACTTACCTGGGCCAGCGATACTGGCGGTTATTTTGCCGGCACCCTGTTTGGCAAAACCAAACTATTTCTGCGCATTTCACCAAAGAAGTCTTGGGAAGGCTTTGTTGGCGGTGCCTTGCTTACCTTGCTCATCGCCTATCTTATTTCCGGATATGTAGATATACTCCCTCTCTGGAAATGGATGACAATAGGTATTCTCACCGTTATTGCCGGCACGTATGGCGACCTGATCGAATCCTTATTCAAAAGGAGCATCAATATCAAAGATTCCGGCGAATCGCTTCCTGGTCATGGCGGATTTCTTGACAGGTTCGATGCCCTCTTGCTTTCCCTGCCTTTCATCGCGGCCTTCCTCAAACTATTCTGATGTAGCAGGCATTTCAAACCATCGATATGGGCGATTACAAAAGTGCCAGAAAATAATTATTATCACCCACAAGAACTGCGGTTACTCATTTATATTTGGGCAAAACTAATATGGATCCAGGCACCAATGGCTGACCCGGGCAAATCATTTTATGTATTGAATAATTAAATCGAATTATGAGAAAAATCAGTCTATTCCTACTGGCATTTTTACTTGGAGGGGCTCTTCAGCTTAGTGCGCAAAAGCCTTCTGACAAAGTGATAAAGAAGTCGATGTTGAAGGCCTTTAAATGGCAACAGAAAAATCCCAAGCACGCACTGAATGACTGGACAAACGGGGCGTATTATATCGGTGTGACCAAAGCCTACCAGGCTACCGGCAATAAGGCCTACCAAAAAGGCCTGATAGCTATGGCCGAAGAGCTCGATTGGATGCCTGCACCTCGCTGGTACCATGCAGATGATATTGCCATCAGCCAGTCTTATCTTTATATGAAGGAAGATGGGGTAAAAGGTGCCAACTTGCAGCCAACAGTCAATGACCTCGACAAGGTAATGACCCAGGAGTATGACTGGAAAGACGAAAACGGCATAAAGCCGATATACTGGTGGTGGTGCGATGCCCTGTTTATGGGACCGCCGGTCTTTGTACACTATGCGGCTATTTCTGGCGAAAACAAGTATCTGACGGCCAACGACAGACTATACAATGAATGCTACGAATTGCTTTTCGACCAGGAGGAGCATTTGTTTGCTCGCGATATGCGATACCTCTGGGAAGGAGACAAAGAATACCTAAAAGAAGCCAATGGCAAAAAGATATTCTGGAGCCGTGGCAATGGCTGGGTGATCGGCGGATTGGCTTTGCTGCTGCAACAAATGCCTGCAGACTACGAGAAGCGTGGATTTTATGAAGACCTTTTCAAAAAAATGGCTTCCAAGCTCAAGGCCATACAGCCGGAAGATGGCATGTGGCGATCGAGCCTGCTCGACCCCGAGTCGTATCCCCATGGCGAAGTGAGCGGTACCGGTTTCGATACCTTTGCATTCCTTTGGGGCATTAATAACGGCTTGCTCGATAGAAGCGAATACCTGCCGGCTGCCATGAAAGCATTTAATGGCCTGATGGCCTGCCAACAGGCAGATGGTAAAATGGGTTGGGTACAACCCATTGGCGCTGACCCCAAAAGGAATTTCTCTGCCGATAGCTGGGAAGTGTATGGCACGGGCGCGTATCTGCTGGCTGCCAGTGAAATGCTGAAATTAGAAGAATAGCGCACAACGGTGGTTGGCAGATGCACCGCAATTGCCTTTAGACACCTTGCACCTACAACAGACAATCACCAAAAAAAGGGCACCGGTTAGGTGCCCTTTTTCATTCAAACACAATCAAAACATTCTAAAAAATCGGTAACTTTTAATGGGTTCTCGTATTGCCACGTCCACTTCTATTGGTGCCGGAGCCGTTTGCTGCATAGGTGTTTGTTTGTTTTACCACATACACCTTTTCCTGATGCCTTCCTTGTGGTGGACCTGCCGGCTTTTTATCATTTTCGTACCTCACCACTACCACTTCCTTCTTGCTATTGTGCTTATATCCGTTTTGGTGTCCATGGCCGGGTTTTTCTATATATACATTGTTATAATAGGTGCTATGGTGCATTGGTGCTGCCGGGATACGATTATGGCCAACTACATATACTACCTTGGTATATTGGGTTGGATAGTATGTTTGAAAATAAGTGCTATGGTATCCACAATGATTTTGGCAATGGTGCGCTGCAAGTGGATAATGATGGTGTCTGATGGTGCGATAAATGTGTCCGTGCCTGTCGAACCTAAGCTCTACAAAAGCGCCATTGCGGTGCAGTAATACGTTGTAATTGAAATATCCCGGATGTGCCAGTTGCTCTACGTGGGCTATTTCATAGCCATGAAATCGATGGTTGACTTCCAGATGAACATAGTGTGGGACATTCCAGGTAGTGGCGTATCCATTGGAAGTATAATAGTGTTGAGCGTTGCTGGTGTTGCTGATCAAAAGCACGATACCAAGTACGATTCCGATGATGCTTATCTTTTTCATAACGCTTGAATTAAGTTCGAGGAGCCTAAAACAAGGACTATGCCAGAAAAGCAATAATTAATGTAAGTGCTTGTTAAGCAATAAAATAGAAATGTTAGGCAGCTTCGAAAGCCTAAAATCTCGTGAATGATTAAACTTACGGAAATGCGCACAGGACAGGCAAAACAGCAGGGGCGCGCCGGGCAGTGCACAAAAACATTGTTTTGTCTACATTTTTCCTCTGCTTACTTTCTAAGCATCAAGGAAAAGAAAGTAAATACCATGAACCTTCAATGCCAATATGGTCAAGAAGCAGATTGAATCACCGCTTCAGCAATTTTTCTTTTATGTCGTACTTATTTGCTATTGTTATTGAAATAATACAGAAATACCAGCACACCACTAAACGCCGGCTTGCTGTTTCCTCTGATCTCAAGAGTCACTTGCAGGTGGCATTTAGATATACCACGGAGGTTTGCCAGAGATTTCAGCTTTGCAGTAAGGCGCACCTCACTATCGACCAATACGGGCTGGTTAAATTTTAGATCTTCGATGCCATAGTTGATCATCATGTCGATGTTGCGGATCTCGGCTATCTGTTTCCATAAAAAGGGAGCTATAGAAATGTTGAGATATCCGTGGGCAATTGTACTGCCAAAACCTCCTTCCTTTTTAGCTCTGTCGGGTTCTGTATGTATCCATTGATGATCGTCGGTAGCATCAGCAAATTTATTTATCCTGTCCTGGGTAATGGTCATAAAATCTGAAGCACCAAGCTCTTTGCCTATATATTGCTCAAATTCCGCATGGCTATTGATGGTGAGTTTACTCATAACTGCTTTTTTTAGTTGTCAAAACATCGAATTTAGTGCAAGTCCTCAAGCATTCATGCACTTGTGAAATGAAATTACCCGGCTTGCCAGGCTCAATTTTTATAATAATAGATCCTCCATACCCTTCCCTTTACAGAATCTACTATAAAGAGCGAGCCATCAGGGCCTTGTGCCAGTCCTGTTGGGCGATACATAGCTTCAGTAGGGGCATTAATTTCTTCTTTGCCCGCGAAGCCCGTGGCAAACTCTTCAAAATCTCCTGTTGGCTTGCCATCGACAAAGGGTATGAATACGACCATATAGCCTTTTTGCGGATATGGAGCACGGTTCCAGGAGCCATGCAGCGCCACAAAGGCGCCATTTTTATATCTTTCGGGAAACATATCTCCGGTATAAAACAACAAATCATTGGGTGCCGAATGTGCAGGGAGGCTTAGCAACGGCGGGTCGATGTCTTCGCAACCTGCTGTACTGGTACCATCACCTCCAAACTCCGGACTCTGTACCTGCTTTTGCAGAAACGGGTCGAAGTAGCAATATGGCCAGCCATAATTTTGGTCTTTATTGACCTTTATAAATTGCTCGGCTGGCAGATCGGCATTTTGTTCAAGCGTATATTTTTGTGGCCAAAATCCCTGTAACTGATCCCGACCATGGTTGACGGCATACAGCGAGTTGGTTTCAAAATTCCAATCCAGGGCCAGGGCATTGCGCACCCCAATGGCATAATGGTAGGCATCTGATTGATGTTGGTTTGTCTTGTTGGCATCAAACTGCCAGATACCTGCTTGTTTTTCGATATATGGACTCGGAGAAATGCCCGGCGATTCGACAGAAAAAGCATCTTTTTCACCGGCGTTTACCGGTGCGCCAACCGTCACATACATGTGGCCCTCCTGGTCAAACGTAATCGGTTTGGTGGCGTGGGGGCCTTGTTTTGGAAAACCCGTGGCTATGAGTTCCATTTCAGAAGAGGGAGCCAGTTTGCCGGCATCGAGTTTATATCTGTAAACGTTTGAATCTGAAGAGCAATAGAGGTACCCATTGTAGATGCCGATACCTGTGCCTCCATAAGGCATAAAGCCCACATGTTCGTCCATAATGCCGTTTCCATCGTTGTCGCGGAAGGCAATTATTCCACTGCTATCTCTCAGGTTGCGGAGTTTTACATACAAATAGCCCTGGTCGCTTACGGCTATGTGCCTGGCTTTGCCCACATTATCGACCGTAACAATGGCGCCAAACTTATCGGGGAGGGTAAGACCGGCATTGTCCGGGTCTGCAAGGGGAAGTTTCTCTGTTGTTTGCTGGTTTTGGCATGCCATGGCAGCAAATATTAAAAATGCCAAAATAAAATTGTTGAAAGATTTCATAATGTAGGATTAAAAGGTCTTTGCGTTTTTGAATCTGTTCCTGCTTTTGAATACAATAAAAAAAGGGATAGTAGCTTTACTATCAAAAGACCAAATTTAGGATTAATATTATTAGCTACAAGTCTGAAAGCTATGGCCAATTTTGGTCAAGCCGTCCCCTTGTCATTTTTATTATGGTGCTATCATGCTCAAACCGACGCCCAAGAGGCTGGCAGCAAGGTTGATCTGTGCCAGTCAAAATGGAATTTGTGCTATTTTTGACCTTTTGCAACTAGTTGCTCTACTGTCAGGCATCTTAAGACGCGAATTTATCATAGCAGAAATATCTCCCAAACTAAGTTTTCCATTAGTTTTACATTTTATATAAAACCAAACTATAGAAAAAATGATACTGGATAGTATTCTCAATACCATTGGCTGCACCCCGACAGTTAGGCTCAACAAACTCTTGCCTACAGATGCGGCAAGCGTGCTGATGAAGATAGAATCTTTCAACCCCAGCGGATCGGTGAAAGACCGCATCGCTCTAAATATGATAGAAGAGGCCGAAAAGAGTGGAAAGTTGAAAAAGGGGATGACCATTGTAGAGCCTACCTCTGGAAATACCGGCATCGGACTCGCCATGGTAGCAGCCGTAAAAGGGTACAAAATCATATTTACCATGCCCGAGACCATGAGTATTGAGCGGCGCATTGTGCTGAGGCAATTTGGCGCCGAACTGGTACTGACCCCGGCAGACCGCGGGATGGTTGGTGCTGTGATGGCCGCACAAGAATTGTCTGACAAAGAAAAGTACTTTATGCCGCAGCAGTTTGAAAACCAGGCTAACCCCGACATGCACAAAAAAACCACTGCTGAAGAAATCATCTACGATATGAAAAAAGAGCAGCTCGACTACTTTGTGGTTGGGGTAGGTACCGGTGGCACCATATCCGGAGCAGGGGAGGCATTGAAGAGAAAATATCCGCACCTGAAAGTGATCGCCGTAGAACCCACCGATAGCCCGGTTCTCTCTGAGGGCAATGCCGGGCCGCACAAGATCCAGGGCATTGGGGCGGGCTTTATTCCCGAAATCCTCAACCTGAACATAATCGACGAAATCTTGAAAGTGAAAAACGAGGACGCCTTTGATATTGCCAAAAAGTTGTGCAGTCAGGAAGGTATCCTTGCCGGCATATCTTCAGGAGCCAATGTATGGGCGGCCATAGAAGTTGCCAAAAGAGCCGGCAAAGGTAAAACAGTACTCACTATGCTGCCCGATACCGGAGAGCGCTACTTAAGTACCCCTCTATTTGATCACGAATAAGCGGGATATCGGCAAATACCGCTGCAATGGATTTCGCACACTTTTTTGGCAGCTAAATTGAAAGGAATCAAACTCGACCGCTTTGTACTTTTGCTTGTAGGCACCATACTGCTTGCCTATCTGGTGCCGGGCATCGAAGATATTCTTCCGCTCAAGACGATCAGCTCGTTGGGAATATCAGGTATTTTTTTCTTCTATGGGCTAAAGCTGAGTCCGAAAAAAATGCTCGCAGGCCTGTTTAACTGGCGATTGCACCTGCTGATACAATTGGCCACTTTTGTTCTTTTTCCACTATTGGTTTTAGCGGCCAGGCCTTTTATTCACAGCGAAGCGCACCTCACTTTGTGGCTTGCGGTTTTTTTCCTGGCGGCTTTGCCTTCCACTGTTTCGTCGTCGGTGGTGATGGTCTCTATTGCAAAAGGCAACGTTCCTGGTGCCATTTTCAATGCGAGTATTTCTGGGCTTATCGGTATTGTGGTCACGCCGTTGTGGATGGGCATGTTTCTTGGCGCGGTCTCAGGATCGTTCGATTTGGCAGCGATCTTTCTGGAATTGGTGTTGAAAATCTTGTTGCCGGTGGCTCTTGGTCTGCTGATGCACCGCTTTTGGGGAGGATTTGCCGATCGCAACAAGCAGCACCTCACTACTTTCGACAAGTCCGTTATTCTCATTATCGTATATAATAGTTTTAGTCATTCATTTTCCAGCGGTATTTTCGAGGGTATTGGCGTGCCGGAGTTGGGTGCCGTAGCCCTGGGTGTCACGGCCATGTTTTTTGTCATCTATTTCACCATTTATACCATCAGCAAGTCGCTGGGCTTCCATCGCGAAGACCAGATTGCCGCCCTTTTTTGCGGATCAAAAAAGTCACTTGTGCATGGATCGGTGTTTTCCAATGTGCTGTTTGCCGGTATGGCCAGTGCCGGTATTTTTCTGGTGCCGGTCATGGTTTACCATGCCTTTCAGTTGTTCATTGTCAGCATTATAGCGCAGAAAATGGCCAATAACCCTTCGTCGAATTCTGCTTTGTAGTCACGCAGCAACGACTTCCCATCTCAGTCGCCTGCTAGCTTCATTCCTTCCCCATTCCACCCAGGTTTAGTTGCTGATAATCGGCCATGGTGTATGAAGCCGGTTCTCTATCGATACTCTTGGCCTTCATGGCCATATGCATCGGTTTGCCTTTTTCATCTTCCATGTTCATGTCCATTTCCAACATCATCCCTTCTATATCTTGCAGCACTTGTTTATTGGCCAGGTTGGCATTGCCCAGGCTTTTGAAATACGATTTGCTGAGTACCTTGAGGTCTGGTGCTATCCATACAGCGCCATTTGTATTTTCGGATGTGAGCAAGTATTCTTCGCAACGGTAACCCAATATATCTTTGGTTTTTCCGGTCTTTTCTACCTTGGTTTCTTCCTGAGGTGCTTCTGGCTCGCTCATCTGCTTGACCTTGTCGAGTGTCATGATCTGCGCCATATTTTGTTGCTTCATGATGATGACCATGGCGTTGTTTTCAAAATCCATAATGGTAGTGATATCGGTGGGCGTTTGTGTCTTGTTGCCATCGCTTTCCAAATCGCCAAGTTGGGTGCCGATATAGTCTGCATTTGGATTGAAAAGCATGGTATATTCCATGGTTGTCGAGTTTTTGCCACTTTCTGTCGTCATATCATATACAATGCCCGAGCTAAATGAATAGGTATCGGCCACGCTGGCCGGTGTTGCATTTCCTCCCAACATTTGCATCATTTTTTCCTGAGTCGCTCTATCGCTTTCAGTGGTTTCTGTGGTGCTTTGCTCATCAGTCTTATCCTTGGTCATGCCGTCGGTAATGACTTCTTCGGTTTTGTCCAGGCCCTTGTCTATGCCCTGGTCTGCCTTTTGCAATGCCCGGTCTTCGAGTTTTTGTTCTGCTCTTTTTTGAAGGCGATCTAGAAATTGCCCTTGGGCAGGATAAATAAACAAGAGGCACAAGGCCGTACTGAGGTTTGTGATTGTTGATTTCATTGTTATGGTTTTTGGTCAAAATAGGATTAAATATCTAAAATTATAAATTAGGCGTGAGGTAATCCAGCTTTTTATTTTTTATGTTTCTTCCCCTCCAGCCCAGTTGCGGCTATACCATGAGCACGCCATATCGCAGTGAAGCCGAATCTAGTGAAGGCACGGGAATTTTGGCCAAATTTCACATAAAACAGCATGGCAAGAGAGATGGTAAAGTAATCTGCAACAAGGCCAGATGTGCCATGTTGTTTGCAAAAGGCGATAGGTAAGCTAAGAACTTAAGGCTTTTGCTTCTGAACCTGCGCAGATTTCAATCGTTTTTGATACTTTCACGACTACAAAAAATCCATTGAACCTATGGTGCTTCTACCCTTAGTCATTGCCTTTGTCCTCGGTTTTTTTATGCGCTTGTTCCGCTTGCCCCCAATGTTGGGATATCTGCTGGCTGGCTTTGCTTTACATGCCATGGGCATAGAGCGCAACGATACCATAGAGCAAATATCTCATTTGGGTATTTTGCTGCTCTTGTTCACCATCGGCCTCAAGCTCAATATCAGGAGTCTCATCAGGAAGCATGTGTGGCGTGGAGGGATCGGCCATATGCTCACCACGGTGCTTATATTCAGTGTTGTTATGGGGGCATTATCCGTGCTCAGCATTTCTATTTTTGATCAGATGACCTTGCAATCCATTGCTATTGTGGCATTTGCACTTAGTTTTTCCAGTACTGTGTTTGCCGTAAAGGTGCTGGAAGAAAAGGGTGAAATGCAGAGTCTTCAGGGAAAGACGGCAATTTCGATCCTTATAATACAAGACATACTTGCAGTCGCTTTTCTGGTTTTTCAAAGGTGAATTTCCGTCTATTTGGGCTGTATTGCTACTGGGGTTTCCGCTATTGCGTAAGCCTTTGCTCTGGCTCATGAACCGGACTGGCCATGGAGAAATGATGGTACTTTTTGGGTTTTTGGTGGCCTTGGGCGGGGCGCAATTGTTTGCTGAAATGGGGCTCAAGGCCGATCTCGGTGCTTTGGTGGCCGGGCTGGTGGTAGCCAATAGCCAAAAATCGGATGAATTGTCCAAAACCTTGCTCAACTTTAAAGAATTTTTCCTGGTGGCTTTTTTTCTGAATATCGGTCTCACAGGCACACCTCAATGGTGGATGTTGGGCGTTTCTATGGTTTTTATTGTGCTTATACCTGTCAAAAGCTTTTTGTACTTCTGGATTTTAACGCATTTTCATGTGCGCGCGCGTACTTCTTTTTGGATATCCTGAGTCTCTCCAATTATAGCGAGTTTGCCCTCATTGTAGCCAGTGTGGCCTATTCTGCCAATTTGCTAAGTGCAGACTGGGTGCTGATTGCCTCCATCACCGTGTCTTTGTCATTTTTAATCTCCAGTCCCTTAAACTCCTATTTTTATTTTTCAAAATTCGAAAAATTTTTAATGAGGTTCGAACGCAAAAAGAGGTTGGCCGATGACAGACCCATCCAAATAGGCGGAGCCGATATTCTCATATTTGGCATGGACAAAATCGGTACGATGGCCTACGACTACCTCGCATCAAAGTATGGAAGCCACGTGCTGGGCCTGGATGCCGACTATAATGTGGTGCTGATGCACAAAAAGGAACGGCGCAATGTGATCATCGGCGATGCGACCGATTCGGGTTTCTGGGAAAACCTGCAACCCGGCAATGTCTCTATGGTGCTGCTGACCATGACCAACCACAGCGCCAATAAGTTTGCAGCCATCAGGTTGAGGCATAGCAATTTCACTGGTTGGATATCGGCTGTGGGGCGCTACGAAGATGAAATTCTGGAGTTGAAAAATATGGGGGTAAATTCAGTTTTCAATATTTACGAAGAAGCTGGAATTGGATTTGCCGAGCATATTTGTGAAGCACTGGAAACCAGAGAAGGTCAAAGCCAACAAATCACTTAAACCACCGATCTGTTTGCGCAAGATCATACACATAGATATGGACGCTTTTTTTGCCTCCATCGAGCAACGCGACCAACCGATGCTGCTGGGCAAACCAGTAGCAGTGGGCGGGTCGGGCAAGCGGGGAGTGGTAGCCGCGGCTAGCTACGAAGCGCGTAAGTTTGGCGTTTTCTCGGCGCAGCCTTCCAGCATCGCAGTACGTCTTTGTCCGGGGCTCATCTTTGTGAAACCCCGTTTCGAAGTGTACAAATCGGTATCCAACCAGATCCGTGAGATTTTTTTGGAATATACAGATCTGGTGGAGCCATTGTCTTTGGACGAGGCATACCTCGATGTAACAGAAAACAAAAAAGGAATAGCCACCGCCACAGAAATTGCCCTGGAGATAAAGGCTAGAATAATGGCGGATACACAACTTACGGCCTCGGCAGGCGTATCGATCAATAAATTCCTCGCCAAGGTTGCCTCAGACCAAAACAAACCCGACGGTATATTTGTGATCAAGCCCAAAGCCGCCGGCCCGTTTGTGGATCAACTACCCATCGAAAAATTTCACGGCATAGGCAAAGTGACGGCCGCTACAATGCACCGAATGGGCATAAACACCGGCGCAGACCTAAAGCAGGTAAGCAGAGAGGCATTGATACGCCGCTTTGGCAAAACAGGCAGTTATTACTTCGACATTGCCCGGGCTATAGACCACAGGCCGGTGAACCCAAACCGGATTCGCAAGTCGCTCGGAGCCGAGCGCACATTTGAAGATGACCTTTCGGAAAATGAAGAAATCATTGTGCAGACCAATGGAATTGCCGATATATTATTTGAAAGAATACTACGGGCAAAAGCCAGCGGCAAGACCGTGACACTCAAGTTGAAATTCAATGATTTTGAGATCATCAATCGCAGCAAATCTACAGGGCATTTGATGGCCTCTAAAGAAGAAATAATAACCATTGCCATGGAATTGCTGCATCGGGAACTCCCGGCAAAAAAGGGCATTCGGCTGATCGGGCTCACCCTTTCCAACCTCGACCGGCAGGAATCAGACATAGGCAAACAACTTACGCTTGACTTTTGAATGGTTTGATGCCCGGTGTTTTGTGAAATCATGCCATATTTCTTTATCACTTACAAAAAACCAATAAGCTCTGCTATCTTTGCGCCTTATCAAAAAAGTTGGCAACGCAATTCGATCCCGGCAAAAGAATTTATGGCATTTTGTATGCCTCTACCACGGCGCTCTTCTGGGGTTTCCTCGCTATATTCATTAAAGTCACCCTCAATGACGTACCCCCGGTGGTGATAGTCTGGTTCCGATTTGCGGTGGCATTTGCTTTTTTATTCAGCTATTTCTTGGTCAAAGACCGCCCAAAATTAGCCATCATCAAAAACCCACCTTTGCTGATTGTCCTTGGCGCCGTAGCCCTTACGATCAACTATATTGGCTTTGCCACCGGAATTCACCTTACTTCGCCAAGCAATGCTCAGGTTTTTATTCAAATCGGGCCTATCACCCTGGCTGTAGCAGGTATTTTCGTGTTTAAAGAACGCATTTCCAAAAGACAGTTTCTGGGTTTTGTGGTGGCAGCTACCGGCCTTACACTGTTTTATCGCGACCAGATCAGGCAATTGCTCGGCCACGAAGAGGTATATGTGGCCGGTGTGCTTTGGCTGGTATTGGCTGCACTGGCATGGGCAACCTATGCCGCCTTGCAAAAGAAAATGGTACAAAAATATCATGCCCAGCAGCTCAATCTCATCGTTTTTGGGTTGCCCATTCTCATTTTGCTGCCTTGGGTAGATTTCAGCACTTTTGCCCAATTCAGCCCCGGACTATGGGTGTTACTGGTTTTTTGGGCATCAATACTATCGTGGCGTATGGATGTTTATCAGAGGCGTTCAAATACATTGAGGCCAACAAAATCAGCGTTATCATCACGCTCAACCCCATCATTACTTTTGTAGTAATGAGCATATTGAGCACTATGGAACTCAGTTGGATCGATGCCAAAGCGATGACCCTGGCGGGAGTTGCCGGAGCGGCATTGGTGATATCGGGAGCCATTATGGTTGTGATATCAAAAAAGAAAAAGGCTACATCGGTCACTCCCCCGACTGCACCCTGAGGTTGCGAATAGAAAAGCCAAGTTACAATCCATCCAACTAATTCACCGATCTGCTCAGATCAATCGGTGAAGTGCGTAAATTTCCATACACACAAAATCGATCATATTTAGCCCGAACCCATTAAAGCACCAACGTCGAGCAGTTGATTGACTTGGCGGTAGCCGGATATACCAGAGACTTTTCATCCGCATTTACCTCGATATAGTATTCAAAATCTTCCCCAAAAGATGATGCGGGCAATAGCACTTCAAATACATTGCGTGCCATGTGGCGTAGGGGAATTTCCTGATAGGAGGAGCCGGCCAATGGCTTCCACTTGAGCACGCCGGAAATCTGAGAGGCGTTTGACAGTACACGTACACGAATATGGAACTCATCGTCAGATTGCAAGACCGAAGGGTTGGTAAATACCAGCACCCTGTCTGTGCCCCGGAAGTCCATGGCAAGGTTGGCGTCTTCCGGAAGCTTGGTACCGGACATTTTTTCTATTTTGCCATCAAGTCCTGTGAGGTAGCCTAGTTTGTTTTTGCTGTGCATTTCCAGGTTGGCCAGATTGCCCAGCTCCCCGTTGGTGGTCACCTTGGCCAACATCAGGTTGGTCATTTCTGTCCATTTTTTTGCCAGCTCTGTTCGTTTCGGCAACACTTGTTGTTGTACCAATTCAAATTGAACTTCTCCGTTTGCCTTCGCTGCCACGTTTATCAGGCTATCCAATTGCCGGTAGGCCAGGGCGGTGGCCACCGTGGCCCTGTTGAACCTGAAGCTATTCAGCCAATAATTATATCTTTCTTTGTTGCCTTCGCCAGAGATACCGGGAGCGATGGCTTCGAGCTGTGCAATAAAATCGTATCTGGCCAGGCGGGAACTGTCAGCACCTTTGAGACATAAAGCCCCCGGCCCCATCACCCATTCGGTGGCGTTGAGCGGGGCATCGCCTTTATGGCCTTCAGCCAGTAGGTTGCCTTTGCTGTCGAGTGCAGTAAATATTTCTACGAGCTCAGCGCTTTCGATACCAAATTGGCTTTTTGTCCAGTCTTTGTAAAAATCTGCTGTTGACAAGTCACGGCTATTTTCCGCTTGCCAGCCATCACACTCCCAGGCGGCTTTGGCAAGGGCCGAAACATTGGGTCCGATGATGCGCGTACGCCAGTGAATACCCAATAAGCCATTGCAGCCATACCTGAAGGCATCTTGTGCATCTTTGCGAAGGCGGCCTACCCAGAGCTGAGCAGTGATCATATCCGGGTCGTCTTCCATCCAGGGGATGGCCCACTTTTCACGGCCTTCTATTGCCTGAAATCCGGGCTCTACGGGGGCATAGCCCAAAGCCCGGTTGATACAACTAAATGGGATGCTTTTTGGTAAAACGCTGTCGAACTGTGCGCGGTCTTTGGGAGGTCCCAATACCCAACCACAGGTAGCCAGGCCAAAGGGGTTTCCCATTTCGTCTAATACTTCATTGGCCAGTTGAATGTCTTTTTGTGTCTTTTGGACTACTTCGTCACTTACCTCACTCCAAGTCCAGATTTCAGGAGTCCAAAGCCAGTAATAATCCAGCGGATAGGTCTGCCCGATCCTGGAAAATATTCCTTTGTATAGTTCTTTTATCTGTTCATCGGAAGGTTTGTTTATGCGATAGCGCGCGGCCATTTGTTCTGGTACCACCAGCGGGGTCTCCGTTCCCACGCAAGTGGTAAAGCCAAGCTGACGTGCATATTCAAGCACTTCCCTGAACAACACACCAACCTCTTCGAATATTTTTTTGTTTTCATCCTCGGTATGTGGCCAGTTGCTGATTTCCTTCATATAGTCCGCCCCATAGTTGTCGGTTTCGAAGAGCTGTGTTGCACCCAGGGCAAATTGAGAAGTTGGTGTGGCACGGTAACCCCAGGTGCTGTCGTTGGTATGAAAATGTAAAACCGGATAGGCGGCCTTTACGCGACCACCATCTTCTATATCTTCTTCTTTGCCAATCCAGACCAGCGGTTCGGCCTTGTACCCTGTCCCGTTGAAATTTTCGCGTTCGGGGTAGGTATGGAAACCGACAAAATTCATCTTCATTTTGGCCAGTTGCGCCACTACCGATTTGTAGTCTTGTTCGCTCCACCAGTCAGGTCCTTCGGGAAAATCATGAAAAGGTTGGATGCCTCGCCTTTCGAATACAGGCTTTTTGCTGATATTCAGGCTTGGGATGTTAAAGGGAATTTTTTCGTCGGGCACCACATCACCATGCAGGTAAAAGCGCACACCCAATTGTTCGGCCAGTTCATATGCTCCATAAAGTATCGCCCGTGGAGAGCCGCCAGCTATGGTCAGTTGCATTTGGTCATTAGTTTGGATGGAAAAGGCTTCGCTGGCAAATGCTGATCTGTTTTTAACACTATATGCGGGCCGGCTGTGGGTTGTTTGTTTGCTATTGTCAACAATTCTCCTGAGCGCAGATATATATACCTTCGGATTTCCCTGGCGGCCATTTGCTCCAAAAAGCCGGCATCTTCAGATATCAAAATATAAGGTTTGTCGGGAGTGGAACATTGAAAGTGCAAGAGAATTGGGATAAGCAGGTAAAAGAACAGGTGTAGGTTTTTCATGGTGGAAGAAATATGAAGTAGAAAAGTATCTAAATATAAGGACAATTGAATGATGGCAATAAATCTGGCTCGACTAAGTCAATAAATTTTTGAATATGTGCGACCGAGGCTTTTCATCCCAATTGTGGCAGGCAAGAAGCAGATTTATTCTCACCTTGGCGAGTGTAAAACATATAATAAAGAGCGACCCGGGAAAGAGCGGGAACACCCTGATGTACTGACCAGGGATGAGATATCAAAAATGATCCATGCGTTAAACAACTTAAAACATAAATGCATGCTGCGGATGATCTACAGCGGTGGGTTGAAAGAAGTGAAGGGATAAAGTTGCAATTTAAGGATGTATTCAGCATATCACATCCAATGACGTTTTGTTAGTGAAATGGCTTTGACTCCGAAGGAGTCATATGTCTATAGCAAACAATGTTTCTATAGACATTCGACCCCATACGGGGTCGCAGGGGCGAATAATCTAAACAACATTGTTATAACTTCCCCTGTTTTCCATGCAACCGACCTTCCCTTTTACCTGTCCTCCACTGGTGCAAGAGCTATTATTGCAGGTAGCCCATAAAAAACATCTTGAAGAACACCCAAAATACCTGGAAGAAGGCAAAAATATGCTGGAATTCGACCAAGAACATTTGGAAGAAGCATCAGAAACCCTGGAAGAAGGGCAATATTCTTTGGATGAATGGGTAAAATACCAGGAGGAGGGGCTCAGGTGTCTGGAAGAGAGGGTCAACTACCTGGAAGAAGCGTCTGAAATCCTGTTTTTGCAGCGCAATTGTGGCAGGCAAGAAGCAGATTGACCAGCAGCTTGCTTAATATTTTTTTTCATCAATGGATTAAGTGCAAGCTAAAACAAGATCATTCGTGTCGTTCAGCAGGCCCTATTTTTTCCAATAGCCTCTTACACTGTTCCTTTTCTAATTCCAAGTACCTATCTTGTCGATTTTAGAACAAAGTCTTGGCAATAAACAAAAAATATACGCTCTACATTTCCATTTTTGGATTGCTCTGTCTGGTATTTGCACTCAACAACCTGCTGGTATATGTGGAGCGATCAAGCCCTAACTCCAGCATCAAATCATTGCCTGACGCCATGTGGTATATGATCATTACCCTCACCACGGTCGGATACGGTGATTTGTACCCCACTACGGCCTCCGGCAAAATGATAGGTTATATATTTGTTTTTGGCAGCCTTGGGGTTTTAGGCTACTTATTCAGCTCCTTATCAAGTAAATACCGTACCATGATAGAAGAAAAAAAACTTGGCTTTCGCGGTACCAACTTCGAAAACCACATCATTTTTATCGGCTGGAACGACTTTAGCCGTATGGTGGCCGAAGAAATATACCACACCGGCAAAAAGATCGCCATTGTCACCAACAGCAAGGATGAGATAGATCTGATCTATGCGCAGTTTGGCAAAGAAAATACCTTTGCGCTGTTTGCCGATATTCACCACCTCGACTCGCTCGACAACGCCAATGTGTCCAGGGCTTCCGCTGTATTTATCAGTATTCCGGACGATGCGCAGGTATTGCTCTATGTGCTCGACTTCAAAAAACGATTTCCGAATCACCAGGTGGTCGTATCTATCGAAAATCCAAAACTTAAAGATACCTTCAAATCCGCCGGTGTCACCTATGCCATTGCGCGCAACGAGATTGCTTCTAAAATGGTGGCCAGCTATATATTCGAGCCGGATGTAGCCACCCTCAACAGTGACCTGATCAGTTCGGCGCGTGCCCAGCACGACAACGATATGCAGGAATATCTGATCGATGAACAAAATAAGTATGTTGGCCGGGATTATCTCGAGGTGTTTATAGATATGAAAAAAGTGTACAATGCGGTACTGGTGGGTATCAGCAGAAAAACAGCTACCGGTTGGACACTCATCGCCAATCCAGAGCAGGGCGAAAGCATTCAGACCAACGACTACCTGCTGCTGATGTGCAATGGTGTAGCCAAAAAAAGAATCAGGGCTGCATTTGGTGTAGAGGAAGGCAGAATATCAGTGAATTGACCATGACGTACCACCAAAAAAATTCTGGCACGCAGGGCAAAAAAACTATGTGTATTTTGGTGTTGCATCTCCTCATGGGCATAGCCACCGCACACATAGGCACGGTACTAATCTATTTTAAGCAAAAACCGCTCTTGCATCATGGCAGTGTATTCGTGCTGCTGGTCATCGTTTATTTCTTTGGTTTTGTATGGCGCTGGCATACCTCACATATTCGTGTGAAATGGCAGATGATTGCTTTGCTGATCATAAGTGCGATTTCAATCACTGCACCCCTATTTTTATATCAAATCAGGCCATTTACTTTTTATGTCAGTGGCATAGCATTGCTTTTGGTGTCGGTATTGGCCACGGCAGGCCAGTTGTTTTCGCACACCGGTAAGACTGGTTTTTTAGGCAATATCGGAGCATTGGCGGTGGGGGTTGTACTCGGCTTCGGGCTGCCTTTCGAGGTCGGCAGGTATATCTTGTGGGCATTGGCTTTGTTTATCGTGTTTTTCTTCTTGGTTTACACCCGACCCGGCATTCAATATTTGGCTATCGTCAGTATCTTCTTGCTGGCCATATTTTTCGGCTATCGGAAATATCACACCCCTATAGTTTGGTTCGAAGAGCAGGTAAACTATGAAGACAAAATTGTCTATTCGGCCAACACCCAATTCCACAAGCTGGTGGTGACCAGGTGGCACCATGACTATTGGTTTTTTATCGACCAGCTCAAAAACCTAAGCTCCATAGACGAATTTCTGTATTATGAGCCGATGGTGCATAGTCTGTTTACCATAAGTCAACATCAAAAGAAAGCACTGGTGCTGGGCGGGGAAAATGGCTGCCTGCTCCGTGAAGTATTGAAATATCCGCAAATCACCAGCATTGAAGTACTCAGTTACGACACCTTGCTACGAAATATTGCCATCGAAAACCCATTTTTTACCCGGATAAACAATTACGCTTACGCGAATGAAAAAGTGCGAACCATCCATAAAGACCTGCTCAGTTATCTGGCGGAAAGCACAGACCAATATGATTTGATCTTTGTCGATTTGCCAGACCCAAGAAGCGTGGAAACCAACCAGTATTACACCATCGAATTCTTTGCTTTGGTAGGTAAAATGCTCACTGATGGGGGAGTCATGATCACGCAGGCGGGTAGCCCGTACTTTGCCACCGATGCCTTTGTATCCATTGGTCATACCCTGCAAAGGGCCGGTTTTTACACCTTGCCCATTCACAATCAGATACTCACCCTCGGAGAGTGGGGTTGGTATATTTGTTCTTTTGATCAAAATGAAAATAAAATGCAACAGCGCCTGGTCAACACCGGAAAGCTGCCAGTTGACACCCGATGGTACAACCGGGAAGCTGCTTCGCTGATTTCGTCATTTGGCAAAACAAATCACGACACCTCCGCTGTACAAATAAATACCATCGCCAATCCGGTGGTGTACCGCTATTATCTACAGGGAAACTGGGAACTAAACTAAATCATGGATCGCAGGGATTTCATTCAACTCAGTACTATGAGCCTGGCTGCATTGCTTGCCCATGGCTGCCAATTCGATGAGGCTTATGAAATCAGCTTTCGCAACGATATGGCCGTGGGGCATTTGGTTTTCGAAAGCCATCAATTTCCCATCACCAAAAATCTGCGCACCAGGTATCTGATAGTGGGTGGGGGTTTGGCCGGACTGAGTGCTGCATACCGACTCAAAGACCAGGATTTTCATCTTTTTGAGCTTTCCGAGCGCCTTGGCGGCAGTTCGTCAGCCAGCACCTACCAGCAAACGAAACTATGCCATGGCGCACATTACGATTTGTCCTATCCTCCATATTATGGCGCGCAGGTCTTGCAAATGTTCGAAGAACTAGGAATCATTCATTTCGATGCTTTTTCAAACTTATGGCAGTTTAGCGAAAAGCAATATTTGATACCCAAACACCGGGAAAGCCGCACTTTTGACCATGGCCTATTCAGAACCAACGTGTTGCCAGACGAAGGGGGCAAGGCTGCTTTTCTTGAAATAATGCACTCTTTTGAGGGCCATATGCCCATGCCAACCCGGCTTATCGATGCCAAATTCCGGGATTTGAATACGATCTCTTTTCGAGAATGGTTAAAGCCGCAAGTTCAGTTGAGTGAGGCGTTTTACAGGGCGCTGGGCTACCACATGCAAGATGACTACGGAGCCGATGCCACCCGGATCTCTGCCCTGGCCGGCATCCACTATTTTGCCTGCCGACCGTATACCAACCAACCGGTAGCCTTGTTTTCTCCACCGGAGGGCAATGCATATTTTGTAAAAAAAATCCATGATGCGCTGCCCCACGAAAGGCTGCATACCGCGCACCTGGTAAAGTCTGTCCGGACACATCAAGGTGGATTTTTGGCAGAAGTGGTGGATGCTGCCAGAAAAGAAGTGGTGAGGGTAGTATGCGACAAAGTGGTGTATGCCGGGCAAAAGCACGCGCTCAAACATATCTGTGCAAATGACCATCATTTATTTGAAAAAATCGAATATGCGCCATGGGTAGTGCTAAACGTAGTGCTGAAAGCCACCGGAGAAAATGAGGCATTTTGGCAAAATGAAATCATCTCAGAAGACAACGCCCTGCTGGGCTTTGTCGATTCTGCTGCCCAATTCGCGCCAGCGCAACACCATCGAGTCCTTACGGTATATTATTGTTTTGAGCCAAAAGACAGGGAGTTAATGTCATTGATCTCAGGTAGGCAGCAGCAGTTTGTCGGCAATACCATCAAACAGCTTGAGCAATATTTTGATCATTCGTTCAGCAATAAAATACAAAAAGTGGTGATTACACAAATGGGTCATGCCATGCCTATTCCCACACCGGGTTACCTGTTTTCCGACGCCAACGCCATCAGGAGCCACCATGAAATGGTCTATGCAGGGGTGGACAATGGCAGGTTGCCGCTCTTGTTTGAAGCTGTGGATTCGGGGATTGTAGCGGCGGACTTACTTGCAGTGTGAAACAAGCGTGAATAGGAAGTTTCTGGCCAACAAAAAAGGGAACCGATGGCTCCCTTTCAATATTCATTGCGATAAAAAGCAACTATTCATCATTTTTCTCTTCTTTTTTCTTTGCCTTTTTTTTGATTTTGATTTTCAATACATCGCTTTTGCCATCGTGGTCTGCCTGAATGGTATCTCCTTCATGCAAATCACCTTTAAGTATTTCTTCAGCGATCAGGTCTTCCAGATACTTTTGAATAGCCCGGTTGAGCGGCCTGGCGCCATATTGAGGGTCAAACCCTTTTTCGGCGATAAAATCCTTGGCGCTTTCGGTCAGCTCGATAGCGTATCCTAGACTGTCGATTCTTGAAAAGAGCTTTTTCAGGGTGATATCGATAATCTCGTGGATATGCGTTTTTTGCAAGGAGTTGAACACGATCAGATCGTCCAATCTGTTGAGAAACTCCGGACTAAACACCTTTTTAAGCGCGTTTTGAATCGTTGACTTCATGTGGTCATCGCTTCCGCTTTCTTTGGCTTTGGTGGAGAAGCCGATTCCTGCCCCAAAGTCTTTGAGGTCGCGCACTCCGATATTTGAGGTCATGATCATGATGGTGTTTCTGAAATCTACCCTGCGGCCCAGGCCATCGGTGAGGATGCCGTCATCCAACACTTGCAATAAAATATTGAATACATCGGGGTGAGCTTTCTCAATTTCATCGAGCAAGACCACACTATATGGTTTTCTGCGTACTTTTTCGGTAAGCTGGCCACCTTCTTCGTAGCCTACGTAGCCCGGAGGCGCTCCTACCAGTCTCGAAACTGAAAATTTTTCCATGTACTCACTCATGTCTATTCTGATGAGCGAATCTTCTTTATCGAAAAGATAGGTAGCCAATACTTTGGCCAGTTCTGTTTTACCCACACCGGTTGGTCCAAGGAAAATAAATGATCCAATGGGTTTTTTGGGGTCTTTAAGTCCAACCCGCGTTCTTCTGATGGCTTTCACCAGTTTTTCGATGGCTTCATCCTGTCCCACCACTTTAGAGCTAAGCTCCTTGTTCATGCCCATCAGCTTTTCGCTTTCATTCTGGGCAATGCGCTTGGTGGGCACCCCGGTCATCATGGCCACTACTTCGGCCACGTTTTCTTCATCTACGGTATAGCGCTTGGTCTTGGTTTCATCTTCCCATTTGGCTTTGGCATTATCGAGTTGTTCGATCAACCTTTTTTCACGATCGCGGAGTTGAGCAGCTTCTTCATATTTCTGGCTCTTGACCACACGGTTTTTTTCTTTCTTTATATTCTCGATTTGTTTTTCCAGTTCCACTATGTCTTCCGGCACGTGGATGTTGTTGATATGCACTCTGGCGCCAGCTTCATCGAGCACGTCAATGGCTTTGTCGGGCAGAAACCGGTCGGAAATGTAACGATCCGAAAGTTTTACGCATCCGGCAATGGCCTCGTCGGTGTAGTTGACATGGTGATGATCTTCGTATTTTTCTTTGATATTATTGAGAATCTCGATGGTCTCTTCAGGCGTGGTGGCATCTACCATCACAATTTGAAATCGTCTGGCCAGGGCTCCGTCCTTTTCGATGTATTGTCGGTACTCGTCGAGGGTAGTGGCACCAATACATTGAATCTCGCCACGCGAAAGGGCAGGTTTAAACATATTTGAGGCGTCTAAACTGCCGCTTGCACCTCCAGCGCCAACTATGGTGTGCAACTCGTCTATAAATAAGATCACATCCGGTGATTTCTCCAGCTCGTTCATTACGGCCTTCATCCGCTCTTCGAACTGGCCTCGGTATTTGGTGCCGGCTACTAAACTGGCCAAATCGAGGGTGACCACTCTCTTTCCAAACAGCACACGCGATACCTTCTTTTGAATGATGCGCAGTGCAAGCCCTTCGGCAATGGCCGTTTTGCCCACTCCCGGCTCTCCTATCAAAATGGGGTTGTTTTTCTTTCTTCGGCTCAGGATCTGGCCTACACGTTCTATTTCTTTTTCGCGGCCCACGATCGGGTCGAGTTTGTTGTCCTCGGCCATTTTGGTCAGGTCTCTTCCAAAATTGTCCAACACGGGTGTACGGGACTTTTCGGCGGTTTTTGCCGGCTCTTTGCTGCTTCCCGAAGGGGAAGAACCGCCAAACATGCGCGAAGTATCTTCATCGCCTTCGTCCGTATCGGAGGCCGAGATAGGATTTTCGGTTTGGTACTCGAGCAACTCCTTCACCACTTCATAGTTGATGTCGAATTTTTCAAGTATTTGGGTAGCGATATTGTCTTCGTCGCGCAGTATCGACAAGAGCAGGTGCTCTGTACCTATTAGCTGGCTTTTGAATATTTTTGCTTCGAGATAGGTGATTTTCAATACTTTCTCCGATTGACGGGTCAATGGGATATTGGCCAGGTTCTTTACATTGCTGATGGCCGTGCCTTTGGTAGCCTGCTCAACAGATACCCTCAATTCATCAAGCGAAACTCCGAGCTTTTTCAATAAACTAATCGCCACTCCTTCGCCTTCGCGGATCATACCCAAAAGCAAGTGTTCCGTGCCGATGTAATCGTGCCCCAAACGCAATGCTTCCTCTCTGCTCAAGGATATCACCTCTTTTACTCTATTTGAAAATTTTGCTTCCATATGCTTTTTCTGAAACTTTAAAGGTACGGGTATTTGAATGAAAATATTCGGACCTGAAACCCCCTTATTTAACGAACGTACTAATTAAACAGTTATTTGTCAAATCTGACTACACTGACGTACGCATTATATAATCCCGTGCTTGTGGTCCTTCACAAAAGATAAGATCTATAATGCTCAGGTTTGGTGCAAAGTTGCTGCCAAAAACCTGAAAATATTCCATGGTCATTAAACCGCTATCGCCAGAAAATGTTTTTTTCGGATTTATTTCGTTTTTTAAGTTTAAAAAGCTGTTTTTTTCAGTTTCATCTAATTCACTTACAATAAGGGGCTGTTTATCCAGCTCCACAACTTCAAGACATTTTGTCAGCAGCAATAGGTTGAGTTCCATCAGCAACACCGGCTTTTGGCTATAAATCGACAGCAGTTCTTCGGCATAGTACTCAAAAAAGGGCGCCTTGCCATAAGCTGACTGAATGGCACGGGTATGCCTGTTTATCCACTTCTGTCCATAGTCAATTTCCACCTGGCGCATGGGGGTTTTTTGCCCCGATATCTTTTTTACAGGTACAATAAGGTCTTCTACAGAGTTTGCCCCCCTGATCCGGCAGCGATTGCGGTAGGTCTGCTTGCTATAGATGTCATCGGGGTCTATGATGAGCGCAGACGAAGCGTTTAAGAAGCCGATATACGCCAAAGAGGGTAAATAGTGTAGTTCTATCAGGATTTTTTTGCCTTTCACTTCACTAGCTTCCATTTGCTAAGCTTTGCTGGTAGATTTGTAATATATCGTATTGCAATTTTCAGGCACCAGGATTTCTCCGGCCATTTGTTCTATTTCTTGCCGACTCACCTTTCCGATTCGCTCAATTTCGTCATTGATCAGACTGGTGTCGCCCAGGGCATTGGACAGCGATAAGTTAATGGCTTTGTTGAGCAGCTCTGTTTCGGCAAAGTAGGTGGTAGATTGGGCCTGGTTGATCACTTTTTCTATATCCTCTTGCTTGAGTGTAGCTTTCAGGGAGGTAATTTCTTCCAGAATATACTGTTCTGCTTTTTCCAGAGATACCCCGGGGTTAACTTTGCCGGAAACCACCAACAGTCCGGGATCTGCCGATCCGGTGATGTAAGCGTTGATATTGCTGAAAATCTGCTCCTCTTTGACCAGATGCTGGTACAAGGGCGAAGATTTGCCATGACCCAGCACATCGCTCAGCAGGTCAGCGACAACATATTTTTTATCTGTTCTACCCGGCATGTGGTAGGCTTTGTAAATGGCATCGAGCGGTACGTTTTCCTCTATCTGCAAGTGCCTGCCCGTAAGTTGAGGCAGCTCTACGGGCAAATTCTCTATCTGTGCTGTACCCCGGGGAATGTTGCCAAACCACTTGCCAACCAGGTCGATGGCAAGCTGGTGGTTTATATTTCCCGCAAGGGTAATTACGGCATTTTCGGGACCGTAGAAGGTGCTGTGAAACTGCTGTACGTCGTTGAGGGAAGCATTTTCTATATGACCGATCTCTTTGCCGATGGTGGCCCACCGGTATGGGTGTGTTTTGTAAGCCAAAGGCCGAAGTTTGAGCCAGACGTCGCCATAGGGCACATTCAGATATCGCTGCTTAAATTCTTCTATGACTACATTTTTTTGAGTGTCGAGGCTTTTTTGATCCAGATTCAAAAATTGCATCCTGTCAGACTCTACCCATAAGGCAGTTTCTATATTTTCTGCACCCAAAATAATATAGTAGTTGGTGATATCGGTATTGGTAAAGGCATTGTTTTCTGCGCCGACTTGTTGCAGTCTTTTGTCATAGTCGGGTACATGCCTCGAACCACCAAACATAAGGTGCTCAAAAAGATGGGCAAAACCGGTTTTGTCTGGGTGCTCGTTTCTTGAGCCTACTTTGTACAATATGTTTACCACCAGCAGAGGTGTGTTTTGATCCGTATTGGTTATGAGGGTGAGCCCATTGGGGAATACATGTTGCTGATATGCGATCATAAGTTTTTTTAAAAATCCAAAAATACAATAAATACAAAATAAGTAGGCCTTGGCCACCTCCGGGTTATACTATATCAAAAGAATACTATTTTCATGTATTTATTACAATCCATATCTTAAAGCAGCGTAATAATGATATAAATTATCGGAAATGATATCTTTGAATTGCAAAATGCATATTTGGCGTTTATTCTCATCAATAGGCTAAGAATCAGTTTGGTAAACAGGTCGATATATCCATCAAAAAGGAACTTCATCGTTGTGATGTGCGTGCTGGTGTTCATGGCTGTTTTGCCAGTGCATCAGCAACTACATGCCCAATCGAAGGCGCCAACCAGGTTGAAAACCGAACAGGGAGGTGAGCAGCGCCGAAAAGCTTCGGAGCGGGTAAGAAAGCGAAAAAGCAAAGGAAATATAAAAAGCAAAAGCAAAATACTTGAAAAGGCTTATTATAAAAAGAAGAGCAGTCAGAGTAATTTTCCGGGCAATATTTGGATAGATCCCAAGCCCAAAGATTTTACGGCCATTAAAGAACGCGTGGAGAAAAATCCTTCACGCAAAAACCTGAAAGCCCAAAAAAACCGCCAGGCTTACTTCAGGGCAAGCTCCAACGAAAAAAACAAGAGCTTTGGCAGTGCATTTGTACCCCGGCAGCAGTCACGACTCAACTATCGATATGCTTCTAAAGCCATTTTAAAAAGCAAGGGCAATTCGAAATCTCTGGCTTCGAAGAGCAATTACCGAAGGTCGAGCAGAAAAATTCAGCGACACAGTGGAAATATATTTGTGCAACCTGAAGCCACCAAACGCGATTTCAATGAAATAAAAACCGGGTAGAGAAGAACCCCGGAAGGTCGATGGCGCGCCAAATGAAGAGCAGACAAAACAAAGCGGTAGCCAATGCAGCCCTCACCCAAAACTACCGGGGGGACGTAAATACCAAGGCGATGAAATCCAAAACCCTGAACTACAAATATGCTTCAGGAACCATACAAAAATCCAGGGGAGATTTGAAGAGTAGCAGATTGAAAAATGCAGAAAGCCTCAGAAAGTCAAACGCTACCATGTCGGCCAATTACCGTGGAAGCATGGTGCTGCCATCTAAAAATGCCAGGCGATTGCGCTATGAATATGCCTCGCGCACTGCACAAAAAAGTGGAGGAAGCCTGAAACAACCATCAAAATCGCCAGGCCCTCAACTCACCTCCAACTGGCGCGGAGATATCATATTCAACGACAAAAGGGGCAAAAAGCAATGGGCAAAATACGAATCGAAAATGCAAACAGGATATAGTGGCGATTTGAAAAGAAAAAACCACCCCCGCTCCGCCGGTGCCAACCCCTGGGTGACACAGCATGCCGGCAATATAAAAGTGTACAGCCAACAAAGGCAATCAAACATGGCCCGGTCAGATGCCAAAGTTTCGGGCAACTATGCGGGCAACATCAGGGCACTTTCCAAAAAATCGCGCAACCAGGAATTGCAAGGCAAATCCATGATCAGCACGGGTTATGAAGGCAATATTGCCGTTTTGTCTAAAAAGGAGCAGGATCGAAGAACAAAGAAGAATGCCACCTTTACAGGCAACTTTTCGGGAAACATCAAAACCATAGACCAGAAATATAAAAAGCAGGAAGTAGAAGCAAAATCGCTGTCGTATTCCTCGTACCAGGGGAATTTGAAAATCAGGAAAAGAAATGCCGATGAACCAAGGCAGCCCAGAACCAATGTGCAGTCTTCGGCTTACCAGGGCGATGTGGTGATAACCGCCCGCGAACGCAACAAGCTGAACTACCAGTACCAGTCGCAGGTGCAGCACCAATACCAGGGAGATATCAAAGTGAAGGATCATTCCAGGTTTCTGGATAGACGGAAGGAATTTTCGAATATAATGGCTACATACCAAGGCGAAATAAAAGTACCACAGCGCGATTTTCAAGACCGGCAATACGAGCATAAATCCAAAGAAATGGGCAATTTCGAGGGTAATATAAAAATGACGCGAAGTGATATAAAGGAAAAACAATACGAGCACATGTCGAAAGTTGCACACAATTTTAGCGGCAATATCAGGGTGCGGCGCAGCGCTGCCAACGACAGGTATTACAGGGATTTATCGGATCGCAATCAGCAATTGATTGGCAACTACAGGGTAAAAACCAGGCTAGCTAAAGATATAGAAGAACAAATTACTTCGGCAAAAGTTCACAACTACGAGGGAGGACCCAAGCTGAGCCTTGTTTCGAGGATGTGGCTAAAGATGTTTGACAAAAGCGGAAAACTGGAAAAGGCAGACGACACCATCAGAAAACCCAAATACGACAGTAGAGAATATAAAATTTGGTATTGATACTATGCAGAAATTAAAATCAACTGAAAAGCTAAACGAAATCATAAAAGAATCATTTGTACATCCTCAACTGATATTCAAGCATAGCAACCGCTGCTCCATCAGCGCTATGGCCCACAGCAGAATGCGGCCATTTGAGGGCAGACCAGCCACATATATTATAGATGTAGTGGCCGACCGGTCGCTATCGCAAGAAATTGCCCGGGTGTTTGGTGTGGTACATCAGTCGCCTCAGGTGCTGGTGATCAAGGATGGGAAATGCGTGTATGACCATTCGCATATGGGAATATCGGCTCCGGAAGTAGAACGCCAATTGACCTGATTTTGAAATTAGCCCAAGGCATGTGTATGGCAGGCCTTTAATTTTAAAAATAGAATAATTGGAATTGCCATCTATCAAACTATTTTTGTAAAGCTTCGTTATACCTTCGGTTTTTATGAAAAAGATATCCATCATATTCGCATTGCTATTGGTTGGGATCTGTGCACAGCAGACGCAGGCTCAATATAGTGGCGACTATGAGTATAGTTCTGAAATGCTCTGGGGTATAACCAAAGCCACCAACAGCGGGCTTATAGGTGGTTTTATTTTTAAATATAATAAAGAACTAAAGGAGGATCATTTTCATGGAGGTGTGCTGGAAATTGTTAATATCAAGCACCCGCAAGAGCAACGGTACTATCGTGAAAATTCCTTTATTTTGGGCAAGCAGCATTATTTGTACAGCATTAGGTTGTCTTATTCCAGAGAATACACCATTTTTAAGAAAGCATCGCAGCAGGGCGTGCAGGTCAACGGTATCCTGTCCGCAGGGCCAACCATAGGTCTGGAGGCACCATACTATGTAGAAGTGGGGTATGGGAATTTCAGCAGAAACGAGCCTTACGACCCAAACAAAAGTCAAAACATATTGGGTAGCGGTTATGTGCTACAGGGTCTTGGAGAATCGTCGATAGTACCAGGACTAAATCTGAAAGCGGGGGTGTCTTTCGAATTTGGCAGCTTCAAGTCGAATGTGGTCGGGCTTGAGGTAGGCTTTCAAAGTGATATTTTTACCAGGAAAATCATCATAATGCCCGCCACCGAAAATTATAGCATCTTCCCTTCGGCCTATGTCACGCTCTTCTACGGGTCGCGTAGATAAAGCAAGATTACCTTCTGGCTTTTGTATTAAAGCTTTTAACTTTGCAATCCTAAAAATTTGTCATGATAGAATTACCAGTTGTTAACGAGCAGAAAGAAAGGACAAAAAAGCCAAGCTGGCTAAGGGTAAAACTGCCCATCGGAAAGGAATATCTCAAGGTGAGGGGTCTGGTAGATCAGTACAAGCTGCACACCATTTGCGAAAGCGGCAACTGCCCGAATATGGGCGAGTGTTGGGGTGCGGGTACTGCCACTTTTATGATTCTCGGAAATGTATGCACCCGAGGCTGTTCATTTTGTGCGGTAGCTACTGGTCGTCCTCCCGAATACGATACTGAAGAACCAGGCCGCGTGGCCGAAGCCATAAAACTAATGGGCGTAAAGCACGCAGTGCTAACTTCCGTAAACCGCGATGAGCTCAAAGACCGTGGTGCAGAAATTTGGTACCAGACTGTGGTGAAGATCAAAGAACTTAGTCCGGAGACCACCATCGAAACGCTGATCCCCGATGTAAAGAGCACTTGGGATGCCCTGATACGCATGATTAGTGGAGGGCAGGAAATAGTATCGCACAATCTCGAAACCGTAGAGCGCTTGTACAGACGTGTAAGACCACAAGCCAAATATGCCCGCAGCCTGGAGCAAATAAAGCGCACAAAAGCGTATGGCAAAAAAACCAAGTCGGGCATTATGGTTGGACTAGGAGAGCAGGATGAGGAGGTATTTAAAACCATGGACGACCTGGCAGCGCATGGCTGCGATGTAATGACCATCGGTCAGTATCTGCAACCTACCAGGCTGCACCATGAAGTACTCGAATTTGTGCACCCCGACAAATTTGCGCTTTACAAAGAAGAAGGCTTGAAACGAGGCCTTGCCTATGTAGAATCTGGCCCGCTGGTAAGGTCGTCTTATCATGCCGAAAGGCATTTGTAGGCATCTGAATATTCAAAACCCAATGAGCTGTTGTGAATTTGGATTTTGGGTTTTGATCATTATTTGTAATTTCATTTTTGCTATTTGGTGCTTTACCGGACATTCTGGACAGGCTTTAGTTAATCCATTACACTCATTTAAGTAAGCAAAATAAAATATTCGGGTCATAAAAAATGTCATCCCAGGCTGAGCTGAAATGACATTTTATCTTTTCAATTATCGGGTATATTTAATACCTCGGCAGCAAATATTCGCCAGACTTGCCCACTGGTTTTATACTGAAGCTATATGAATAATCTCTGGCCGGAATCCTAAATTCAGGATGTGGCCTGGCTTGCTGCGACCAGCTATCATCGCCACCAACACCTTGCTGCAAATGGTCTATGTTTACGGTAATGATATCCCGCTCTGGCAGCTCATTAATGTGCCCGGCCTTTTCTATATCTTCCATCGTATAAGGCCAGGCGCTAAAGCTCAATGGATTATCGCCGCTTATTAACATGCCTTCTCCAGCCGCATTGGTCAGGCTAGCCCATTGGGTATTCCAATGGTTGTTGCTCTCCTGGGGACGTACATATTGATAGAAATCATCTTTCACCGATCTGGTGTAACGCCCCACAGATGAACCCATATTCCTGTCCCAATAGGTTTCGTATGGGCCTGGACCATACCATTGCAACTGGTCATATTGCCCATCAATTTGCATTTGCATGCCTATACGGGGTATATTGGGCAAGCCGCCCCCGGCCAAAAAGTCGTATTTAACCAAGATTTCACCATTGCCATATACGGTGTACGAAGTAGCAAGTGAAGAGTGTACTTTGTCAAGTAAAGTCTCAACAACTACGCGTGCCACTTTGTCATTGATTTGCGTAAGCGATACTGCTTTTACTGTTCGTGCTGCTCCGGCCTCTTTCCATATCCCTAATGCAACAGGCATTTGGCTTCCCACATCATTGTCCGTCGGGGGACGCCAGAAGTTGGGTGCAAGCGGTGCAGCCATGGTTTCTTTGCCTTTTAGTTTGTAGGAGCTCAACAATCCTGTGTTTTTGGAAATAATGGTTTCAAATTCCTGACCTGAAATGGTGATTGCATCCGGGGTTTCTACGGCTTTAATCGTTCCAAAATCCGAAAGGCTGGCCACGGGAGCCGGTATGGTTGCATAAGGCATTTTAAATTGCTCCCATGCCACAATGTGTCCCTTTTGAGACCATGCATTGTCGGCATTGGTTTTAAAAACGACTTTCAGGTAATAATCTGCCCCAGGCTTCAATTCAGGTGTTTTTACCGGTATGTCCAACGGAGCTGTTTCTGCGGGAAGTGTTTTAAGTGCCGGCACAGTGCCTTCCTGAATCACCTGGCCATTTTCTTCGAGTTGCCAATTGATATCATATACCGACAAATCGGTGAAGTGGTGCCAGTTGTGTACGCTAAGCTTACCATGCAGTACATCGGCAGCTTTGATCACTATGGGTTGGTGAATTTTTTTCACTTCCCAAGTTACCGGCTTGGGCTTCTGATCTGCAGAAATCACGCCGTTGATGCAAAAGTTGCCAGAATTGATCTTATCACCGAAATCACCGCCATAAGCCCAGTATTTTTTGCCACTGGCATCGGTTTGCAAAATGCCCTGATCCGTCCAGTCCCAGATAAAGGCGCCAATTATTCTTTTGTTTTCGCGGATGGCATCCCAAAATTTGTAGAAGTTACCCAGGGAGTTGCCCATGGCATGTGCATATTCGCACCAGATCACCGGCCTGTGATCGACAGGGTGGTTGGCCCATCTTACCATCTCGTCGATTGGGGAATACATCCGTGAGATCATATCCACACCCGGAGGATCGAGCAATCCGTAGTTTGACTGCGCGCCTTCGTAGTGCACGTAGCGGGTGTCGTCGTAGTCTTTGATCCAGGCCGACATGGCGGCATGGTTGGGTCCGTAGCCACTTTCATTGCCCAGCGACCAGAAGATCACCGAGGGATGGTTTTTGTCGCGCTCCACCATGCGAATAGCACGATCGACATAGGCATTGTGCCATTGCGGATCGTTGCTGAGCATAGCACCAACTCCGTGGGTTTCGAGGTTGGTCTCATCGATCAGATAGATGCCATATTGGTCGCACAGTTCCAGCCATTTGGGATTATTGGGATAGTGCGAAGTGCGCACCGCATTAAAGTTGAATTGCTTCAGCAACAAAATGTCGTTGAGCATTTCCTGGTCAGATATTACTTTGCCCCCGGTCTGGCTATGGTCGTGCCGATTGACTCCATACAGCAGTATCGACTTGCCATTGACGAGCAACTCGCCATCTTTGATTTTCACTTCACGGAATCCAACCTTGTTACTGCGCGATTCCACCACCTTTCCTTTGTCGTCTTTTACATTCAATACAAGCGTATAAAGATTGGGAAACTCAGCAGACCATAATTTAGGGTTTCTCACTTGGGCTTTGAGGTCTGCAAAGGGTACTTTGTCTCTCGGAGGCCAGGACCTGTTTACCAGCTTGTCGACCTCTACCATCATAGGGGTTTGCAATACCGGTTTACCTTCAGCATCAAACAGTTGAGCTTCAACTTTCCAGCCGGAGGGCATTTGATCGCCATAATTTTTCATTTTTGCATGAATCTGCAATTCGGCTTTCTGATATTGATCATCGAGTACCGTTTTCACAAAAAAGTCGTACAGTTGGAATTTTGGCGCTGCAGCCAGATACACATCGCGATGAATGCCGCTCAACCTCCAGTGATCCTGGTCTTCCAGGTAGCTTCCGTCGCTCCATCGATACACTTTTACAGCCATGGCATTTTTTCCCTTTTTCAGGTAGGGCGTAATGTCAAATTCGGCAGGCAGCCTGCTGCCCTGGCTATAGCCTACTTCCTGGCCATTGATATACAAATAAAAAGCTGAACTGACCCCTCCAAAATGCAGAGTGACTTGCATGTCTGCCCATTCCCTGGGAGTTTCAAACTCTGTTTTGTAATATCCTACCGGGTTGTCGTCTTTGGGCAGGAATGGCGGGTTTACAGGGAAGGGATAAATGATGTTGGTATAAATGGCTGTGCCATAGCCATGTAGCTCCCAGTTGCCTGGCACAGGTATGTTTTTCCATCCTGCCTCCGGCGCATCTTCTTTGTAAAAAGTAGCAAGACCCTGGTCTGGCGTGGCCGACCAGGCAAATTTCCACTGGCCGTTGAGGCTTTTGTAGCGGCTCGATGATTTGATATCGACCTTTTTTGCTTCCGCTTCGCTCGCAAAGGAAATCGAAGTATTGTGAGCAGGCAATTTGTTTTTGGCAATCATCTCCGGATTTTCCCAATCGTGTTGTTGGGCTTTACCCGAAAATGAAATGGCAAGCGCAAGGCATACCAGCAACATTGTTTTTTGGAGTTGTATCATGATACTATGGGGTTTAATACTAATACGCATTTAAAAAATGAAAAGTATGATCTACTTAAAGAACATAAAAGTAAAATTTACCCTTAAAAATGTGGCTATTTTTTATGACATAATTTTTCTAAAACCTATTAAAAGTGAAAAGTTCGCTTAGCGTAGAAAAAATGAAGCCGTCTTATCTACCGCTTGCTTCAGGTCCACTGGCAATTGCGTGTCGTTGAACGGATGAGTGCCGCCGAATGTATGGTCGGCGCCTTCAATGATTTCGATTTCCACCCGGTCGTTCCAGGTTTTCATCTGCCTTGCCGCATGCACCGGCACGGTAGAATCTGCCGAGCCATGAATGGCCAGCATAGGAACCGTTATGTTTTTGACCGCTTCGGGCACCTGTAGGCTTTGCTTGTTTGCCAGGAAATTTTCTACTATTTGAAAGTCCATCGGCATTTGCTGGTTGGTGCGTGCATTTTGAATATATATCCGTCTCGTTTGCCTCCAGTATTCCACTTCTTCATTCGAAAAGTAGGTCTCCAAATTGTTGACCGCCGCCCAGGTAGCCAGCTTTTTTATTCTTGGTTCTCCGGAGGCTTTCAGTATAGCAGATGCCCCTCCACGGCTGTGACCCATCAGAAAAAAACTTTGTAAATCCATATCCCTGCCGGGAATTTCGCAGCTTTTAGAAAATAAATGATCGATAAGCACACCGGTGTCGTCCAGCTCCATGCTAAAGTTGTTTTGCGCAAATGCCTCCAGATCGGCAAATTCCGTGGGTTGTTCTGTGGTCGTACCGTTGTGGGAAAAATTCATTTTTACAAAAACGAAACCTGCCCGTGCAAATTCCTCTGCCATAAGGGAAAATGGACCCCAATCTTTGAACCCTTTAAAGCCATGGTTGAACAGGATGACTGGTTTGACACGGCCACTTTCGATGTAGGTGGCATCGGCCAGAAACGGACGGCCATTGTGTTTGGAGGTAAGAATGATATTGGTTTTTTTCATATATCAAAGTTCACGTTTTTAGCTGCAAGCTCCAAGCAATTGGCAGCAAGCGTGGTCGTGAAGCTTAAAAAACCAACTTTATAAAACCCTAAACTTTGCAACTACACAATTTGATATTATACTTGTACGATCATTTTTAGATGTTACTGAACCTGAAAGAAATACAAGCCCCCATTGCTCAGGAGATGATGGAATTTGAAATAAAATTCCGGGAATCAATGAAGAGCAACGTCCTTCTTTTGGACAAAATCATGTCTTATATCGTCAAGCGAAAGGGCAAGCAAATGCGCCCTATGTTTGTGTTTCTTTCTGCCGGTGTAGCCGGCCAAATCGACGAATCTACCTATCGCGGTGCTGCCCTCATCGAACTGCTGCATACTGCCACCCTGGTGCATGATGATGTGGTGGACGATGCCAACTATCGTCGGGGTTTTTTTTCGATCAATGCCTTGTGGAAAAACAAAATCGCCGTGCTGGTTGGCGACTACCTGCTCTCGCGCGGATTGTTGCTCTCGGTAGATTATGGCGACTACAACCTACTGAAGATCGTGTCTAATGCTGTACGTGAAATGAGCGAGGGTGAACTCTTGCAAATGGAAAAAGCGCGCAAGCTAGACATAGACGAGGAGGTGTATTACGATATCATCAGGCAAAAGACCGCGTCGCTGATTGCTTCTTGCTGTGCCGTAGGAGCCTGCTCTTCGGGAGCAGATGTGGCCACAATTGAAAAAATGAGGCTTTTTGGCGAAAAAGTGGGTATGGCCTTCCAGATCAAAGACGACTTGTTCGACTACGGAACCGCAGAGATTGGCAAACCGCTGGGCATCGACATCAAAGAAAAAAAAATGACCCTGCCGCTGATCTATGCCCTGCGCAATGCTTCCTTGCTGGAGCGAAAGCAGGTCATTTTTATGATAAAAAACCAAAGCCATAAGTCTAAAAAAGTGCAGGAAGTAATCGACTTTGTAAAGGGCTCGGGCGGAATCGAATATGCTCGGGAGGTGATGCAAAAGTACTATAATGAAGCACTGGATATTTTGCACTCTTTTCGCGATTCCCCATTCAAATCATCCCTCAGCGACCTGGTGCAGTTCACCATTATGCGGGAGAAGTAATTCCCCCGCCAATCCATGGTGCGCTATAGGTTAAGGATGCTAAGATAGTGGCAGGAGGGGTCTTTTGTACACCTCCACATACAATTGAGCCAAAGCTATATACAGTGCACTTGCGCCACAAACCACCCCTTCGATGCCAGCAAGCGTGTGGATGGAATGGATCCCTGAAAAACTAGCCGCAGCCAAAAGTGCAAATAGCACCACCACGGTGCCAAACAGCCAGGTCATGGCCTTGCCCATTTTGAGCGTAGCTATAAACAATCCGAAAGTGTACACGCCCCAAATGGAAAGATAGTAACCCATGCTGTGCGCAGAGGGCACCGTGCCCAAACCCATCTTCGGGAAAACGAGCAATATCACCAGTGATATCCAAAAAGCGCCATAAGAGGTGAAGGCCATCATCCCAAACAGATTGTTTTTCTTCCATTCCATCACGCCAACGATGATCTGGACAGAACAGCCCATGATCAATCCCATGGCCAGGATCATGGTGTCGAGTTCGAAAAGACCGGCATTGTGCAGGTTTAAAAGTATAGTGCTAAGGCCGAATGCTACCAAACCTAAAGGGCCAGGATTGGCGGTTTGATCCTTGATCATTGTATGTTCCATATCAATTTAATTGGTTCTATTATTTAAAAATCGCGCAAAATTAGAAGGAATATGGGGGTATAAAACTAACCAAGGTCATAGTTTGATAAATATGTTTGTGTATCGGAACACAACATTTGCTCAAAAACCATATTTTTCATTTCCCTTTTTCATCACTAATTTTCTATGGCTGGCATTAAATCCGCCATTCATGCTATATTTACCGCCTTTCAACCTATCGCATTATGAAGCAGGATACATTATGGGGTCATCCCAAGGGTTTGTACATTTTGTTTTTTACGGAGCTCTGGGAGCGTTTTTCTTACTATGGAATGCGTGCCATTCTCATTTTATACCTTGTGGCACAAACCGACGAGCACAATCCCGGATTTGGTTGGGACAATGCCACAGCTCTTGAATTGTACGGCTGGTACACCATGTTGGTATATGCGCTCGGGGTGCCGGGTGGTCTGCTCGCTGACAGACTCATTGGGCAAAAAAAATCAGTCATGCTGGGCGGAGCACTCATTATTGTAGGTCATGCCCTGTTGGTGATGAACGACTTGACCGCATTCTATTCGGGTCTGGTGGTGATCATACTGGGTGTAGGCGCTCTTAAGCCAAATATATCTTCTATGGTGGGGGGCTTGTATCGACCCGGAGACGGCAAGCGCGATAGTGCATTTACTATTTTCTATGTGGGTATCAATATTGGGGCATTCTCAGCGCCCTTGATTGTGGGCTATGTCGGTGAGGTCATCAATTGGAACTATGGATTTGGACTTGCCGGTATCGGCATGGCCCTGGGTCAGATTGTATTTGTATATGGTCAGCGTTACCTCAAAGATGTGGGTAACTTTGTGCCCAAGCATATAGAAGTTGGTACGTTGAAAGTAAAAAAACTGACCAAAATAGAGCAAGACCGCATCGTGGTACTTTTGCTCTCTTTCGTGATTGTAGTGGTGTTTTGGGCAGCATACGAACAGGCTGGCGGATTGATGAATTTGTACGCGAAGCAGAAGATAGATCGTGTGCTGCTGGGTTTTGAAATCCCTGCCAGTTTTTTGCAGTCGCTGCACGCCTTTTATGTTATACTGATCGGTGCGCCTATGGCCTGGTTTTGGGTGCAATGGGCCAAGAAAGGCTGGGAAAACTCATCCCTTTTTAAAATGGGGCTGGGCACCATCATCACAGGTTTTGGATTTTTGTTACTGGTGGCTGCTGCCATGGAAACGATGAATACTCTTTCGGGAAAGGCGTCGATCTATTGGATGTTTGGCGCATATTTTTTGCACGTAGTGGGCGAATTGTGCATCAGCCCTATTTCCTTGTCATTCATTACCAAAATGGCTCCCGCTAAGTACATGTCCTTTATGATGGGTGCCTATTTCTTTGCCATAGCCATTGGCAACAAACTGGCCGGAATGGTAGGCGAAGCCGCCATGCAAGCCGGGGAACTGACCATATTTTGGGGACTATTTGGATTTTGCGTCGGTTTTGGCCTTCTGTTAATCTTATTTGTAAGTAAGCTCAAAAAGCTCACCCATGGCGCCGACGACATCGAAGAGCCGGCCACGGTGGTAGAGCCGGGATAGCGTATTTTAAAATGGAACTGCAAGTGAAGGAGTGATTATTTACCAATGCCCCGTATTTCAGCAGAGTAGAGCGGATGAACGTCGCACTTAAGCGCTTATAGGCACGGCTTACGGCTACAGGCTAGTCACTTAATCCCTGACAAAAATCATTTTATGGCAGAAATGAATTAATTTATTTGCAAAGTTTTTTAATTCAACGCCATGAAGAAAATTATTTATTTAACCATCACGACTACGGTCGTATTTTTTAACGCGCTATACGCACAGGAAGTGTCGCACGAATCGCATGAAGAAAATTTGAAGCGGAATAAAATTGGGCTGTATTTGGGGAACTCAGTCATTCATGAAGTGCACAACAATAAAACCGGCAAAGAACAGTATGTTCTTGCTCCCACCTTTGGACTGGACTATGAGTATGCCCTCACACACAGATTTGCACTTGGGCTTTACAACGAAATTTCTTTTTGAATATAGATGTTGAAAGAGATCACGAGGAATTTGTGAAGAGGGAAAACATCATTTTGAGTAGTGCGGTAGTGGTTTTTGAACCGGTGAAGCACGTGGCTTTTTTTGCAGGTAGCGGCATAGAAACCGATCAACATAAAACCTTGTGGATCAAATATATCGGAGTAGAGTATGCCTTTATCCATTGCAACGACTGGGATGTATCGCTGGAGGCCGGTTACATCAATAAAGAGCTATACGATTCGTTTAACTTTGGCGTAGTGATCGGCAGACGGTTTGGGAAGCGGCTCAGCTCCAGTCACTAAGGCGCCGGTTCGGGAGTTTGCACCCTCTGAGCGTCGAATGAATTACTGGCAATAACCCAATTGCTAAAATCAAATCCAATTTTTGTCCCGGGAGTTACCTTTTTCGCTGCCAAAAGTATGGCGCGAAAACCCCGAAGAATCAACACCCGCTTATTACTACAAGAGGTGTACAGGTATGTTCGACACTGCATTGAACATGCTTAAAGCCTTCCACCAACAAGCGCCGGCCTATGCCTTTGAACCGGATGATTGGCGATTATTGCCAAAAAAACCATGAAAAACAAACTTATTGCTTAGACAAATTGTACATTCAGAAAAGGCCAAACCTATGAGATACTTTATGATCCTTTTTCTGTTTATTATCCTTTCTTTTTCTTGCGAAGAAACATTCAAAGATGAAAGGGAGACGTTATCCCAAGAAACCATTGATGCTTCCGTTGGCATTTTTGCAGGTGAGGTGCTATCAAAAACCACAGCAACGGGCAATGATGCGCTGTGGGAAATCTCCATCAAAAACCAGACAGGTGCCCTGGTGGTGTTTTACTGGGAGAAAAGCACTAATCTATTGAACAAGATCGAAGGCAGGGAAGGCCCATTTGATTATGAAATGAATCCTCAAACAGGAGCCCTAAGCCTGTCCACTGCCAAATTCCTGGCTTTTGAGTCACTCACCCAAAAAGTTCTGTCTCGATGGACACTTTCCAGGCATACCAACAACGACTTAAATTGGGTTTATGAGTTTCATTTTCAAGGCAGTGAAACTTCCATCTTGCTCGACGCCATCAGCGGCGAAATCCTGGCCATGGGTTTCTAAAGTTTTCCTTTTTGCCGGCATATTCCGGTCACAACTTTACAAGCCCTACAGGGGCTCCATATGGATGGTTGCTTCAATGTGGAGCTTCTTCATAATCTCCACCTCAATGTCATCGGCTATATTGTGTGCGTTTTCCAGGGTGGTGTTTTTGGGCAATTTTATATGCATGGTCAGTTCCACATGTTCGCCATAGCGGTGCACGTGTACGTGGTGTATGTGGGTCTCCATGCCACAGGCTTCGTGTGCAATAGACTTGAGGTCATCCATCAACTGGGTTTCGGGCATTTCGCCCAACAAGGGATCGGTACCTTCGGAGATAATTTCGTAAGCTGCATAGAAAATAAGCATCGAAACCACCAGTCCCAGGACAGCATCTATCCACCAAAAATACGAACCTGCAAATATTCCGACTAAAATGATCAGTGATGAAATGGCATCGCTTCGGTGATGCCAACCGTCAGCTCCTTTAGAGAGGCATTTTTGTTTTTCTATATGTCCAAAAGGAATATTGAGCCAAGGCCTCTTTGACCACCACCGAAATGGCGGTGACCCAAATGGCAAATTGCCCAAATACCACGCCTTCGCGGTTGATGAGCCTAAGGACGCTGTCTTTGGCAAACTCAAATCCGATTAGCCCCAGGATAACTCCAATGATAATGGCAGCGATAAGCTCTGCACGACCATGGCCAAAGGGGTGCTCTTTGTCGGGGGGCTTGTTGGAAACCCAGGTGGCAATTATCACAATGATGGAACTAATAGAATCGGACAAGGTATGCCAGGCATCGGCCATTAGTGCTAATGAACCTGTGACCAACCCGGCCCAATATTTAAATGCGAAGAGCAGGCCGTTTACTATTATCGAAATCCAGCCCTGTTGGTAGGCCAGGTTTCTTTTATGGTTCGATGGATCCCTGCTCGGCATAATAATGAGTGAAATAAGCCAAAAAGTGAAATTTTCCTCCCGGAGTCAGATCAGTAAATAAACAAATGTATAAATGAAGGAGAAATCTAAACGTAGTTGCTCAGCATCACAGGCATCACCAGCATCAGGATATCTTCGTTGTCGCCTTGCTCTTTGGGCACGATCAGACCGGCCCTGTTGGGTTCCGAAAGCATCAGGGTGATTTCTTTACTATCGAGGTTATTGAGCATTTCCATCAGAAAACGTGCGTTGAATCCTATCTCCAGGTCTTCGCCATCGTGTACGCACGAAAGGCGCTCGTTGGCTTCATTAGAAAAATCAAGGTCCTCAGCCGATATCTGCAATTCACTTCCCGTTATTTTAAGCCTTACCTGGTTGGTGGTTTTATTGGCATAAATGGAGATCCTTTTGAGCGAGCTGAGAAATTCCATTCGGTTGATGCTCATGTGGTTGTCGTTGCTCGCGGGGATCACGTTTTCATAATCAGGAAAGCGCTCGTCGATCAGACGGCAAATCATTTTTATATTATTAAAATGAAAAAATGCGTTGGCCAGGTTAAATTCCACGGTCACATTGGTGTTTTCAGAAGGCAACGTTGTTTTTAGCAGGTTAAGTGCTTTGCGCGGAATAATGATCGAATGTTCTGCATCAGCGGCCACATCAATCCGCCGATATCGCACCAGTCTGTGGCCGTCGGTCGCTACAAAAGTGGTATTGGTCTCTGCCAGGTTGATGTACACGCCCGTCATGGCGGGGCGAAGTTCATCGCTACTGGTGGAAAATATGGTATTGGCAATAGCGCTTGCCAGGGCATCGGTAGAAATATCGACGGTGTAGCCATTGGCTACCACCGGGATTTTTGGAAAGTCGGTGGCATTTTCGCCCGATAACTTATATCGGCCGTTATCGCTGCTTATTTCTATGGAATAGGTCTCTTCATCTATCGAAAAGGTGACCGGCTGCTCAGGAAGGTTTTTCAACGTATCCAACAATATTTTTGCCGGCACGGCTATGCTGCCATTGTCTTTGGCCTCTATTTCGAGCTCGGTAACCATGGAAGTCTGCAAGTCTGAAGCGGTGATGATCAATTTTCCGTCTTCAATTTCAAACAGAAAATTTTCTAGAATAGGAACGACCGGGTTGGTGGTGATTACCCCATTGATGTGATTGAGTTCCTTTAATAATATTGCCGACGATACAATAAACTTCATTAAAATGGTTTTTAAGTTTTTTA
Organism: Cyclobacteriaceae bacterium; assembly: GCA_012033595.1. GTDB lineage: Bacteria > Bacteroidota > Bacteroidia > Cytophagales > Cyclobacteriaceae > JAAUQL01. Next base: position 91,907 of record JAAUQL010000001.1, read on the forward strand.
AAAATTAGGTTAAAATTAAAAATTAACGCTCATAATTCAATAGTCGATCTGGCTTGCTTTTGATGCCGGTAATTCGATAAAATAGCAATTCACAACAGAATATGTGATAATTTCTTAGCTTCGCAATTTAAATCAATTTTGCTTAAAACCTCCTTATTTTCATAGAGTATGGAAGAATTTTTTAGTGCTGCCGGGTATATTCAAAGTGTTTACAAATACAAACCGCAATTTGGTATCATATTGGGCACCGGCCTCGGCCAGTTGGTAAATAGTATTGAAATCGATTGTTCGATAGATTATACCGACATCCCACATTTTCCGGTATCAACGGTCGAAAGCCACAAGGGCAAGTTGATCTGTGGCAAAATAGCAGGCAAAAATGTGGTGGTGATGCAGGGGCGATTTCACTATTATGAAGGGTATTCTGCCAAAGAAATCACATTCCCCGTCAGGGTGATGAAGCTGCTGGGCATTGAGCGGCTCTTTATCTCCAATGCCTGCGGAGGGGTGAATCCCGCGCATGAAGTCGGGGAGCTTATGATCATCAACGACCACATCAACCTGCACCCCGACAACCCACTCCGTGGCCCTAACCTCGATGAGTTTGGCCCCCGGTTTCCCGACATGAGCGAACCCTATGACCGAAAGATGATCGCACAGGCGCTCCATATTGCCAGGGAGAATAACATAAAAGTGCACACAGGTGTATATGCCAGTGTGACCGGCCCCAACCTGGAAACCCCGGCGGAATACAAATTTATACGCGTGCTGGGCGCTGATGCGGTGGGCATGAGTACCATCCCCGAATGTCTGGTGGCACGCCATATGGGCATACCGGTGTTTGCCATCTCGGTGATCACCGATCTGGGTGTGGAAGGCAGAATAGAAGAAGTAAGTCTGGAAATGGTGCTTGCGGCAGCCAGCAAGGCCGAACCTAATATGACGAAGATATTTGAGGAGCTGATTGCACGGCAAGATTGAATGGAGTTCGGAATTTCAAGTGTCGAATAGTATTAGGAGATTCTTTGTAAAGAACGCCTTAACTCCTCCACCAATTAAAATTATCTGAAATAATAATCTCGTTCTTTCGGACATGGTGCGTCGTCTTCATAGGAATGGTTCGAAAATCAAAAGCATATTTTTTGACCAAGTCCCTTATTTCATCAGTATCGTCATAAGTCATCATGAATTTTCCTTTCAGTTTGGAGGTCAATTCAAATAAAGCATCATTGTCGATTTGATAATGGGTATATAGCCGTTTTCCTGCAATGGTATATGGTGGGTCGATGAACGAAAATGTGCCCGCTTCGTTCTTTACTTTTTCTAATTCTACAAACGCATCACCTGAGACAAATTTCATTTTTGATTTGACATGTCCAAGTGCCATTATTCGGTCGTGTAGCGTTTTGGGATACCAACGTGATTTGATCCCCTTTCCATTTTCACCTTTTTTAATCAATCCAGAACCTTTGGTAATAATTCCACCATGGAATATTCTGTTTTTCAAAATTGTGCCAAAAGCTTGCTCTCTGATCGTTTTTTCTTCCTTTTGCAATATAGAAGCTGCATTTTCTGAAGTTAGGTCAAAGGAAAAGATAGTATCCGCCAACCATTTGTGGTCACCATTAATGATAACTTCCCAAACAGCCGCTACTTCATGGTCAAGTTCAACCATTAAAACAGTATCCGCCAAGTTCTCAAATGCGGCGGTAAGGCTTACAATCCCGCCCCCAGCAAATGGTTCAATCAACTTTTTGGCCCTAGAACCTTTTTGAATGGCTTGTTGATTTGTCAAGTAGATCGGTTTAAGCCATTTTCTTACCAGTGGAATTAACCAGGTTTTTCCTCCTGGGTATCTGAAGGGGCTTCTTTGAGGAACAGACGCGATATTTACAATCTTAGGAGTTGCTTTTTCTTGTTGTTTTTCAAATATTGTTAATTGTCCTTCCATGATCAACTAATTATTAGGTCTGTTAAGGATGGTGCGTCAGGTGGATTATTATCTAAATGTTCATCAAGACGGTTTTGAAGAATATCAATAAAACATGAAATGTCTCCCGGTTCCGGAGTGGATATTTTTACAAGGGCAGTTTCAAATTCTGTATAAACCGTATCTACCAAGACGAGGTTTCTTTTATTTTGCTCTTTGTCCAATTTCAAATCGTATAAAAACCAAGCCATATCAGCGTTTGCTTTGGTGGTAGTTGGCAACTTTGGTAGCGTTTCAAAAAACGTTTTTGCATTGCAACTGTATGCTTTTTCTTCCAATTCTGGAATATACCCCCTTTAAATAAAAGTTGGGGAACAAGTCTTTTGCGGGAAGAGGATAGATAGTCAGGTTTTGGATAGTTATAACCCTTAGGCCACTCAAAAGATAAAGAGGGGTTTTTTATATATTCCTCAAATGGATTTCTGAGATTCCCAGAAATATACACACCTTGGACTTCAAGGGAAGCAAAATCTATCAACTGACCCTGCTGGTTATATTGAACCAGAACAAAGTCAATGTTACCTGCTGATTGACCGTTTTTATCTAAAAGCTTAACTTCGGATAAGGATGTCCATTTAGCGTTTGAGCCGAATGCAAATTCGGCAGCATTTTCAACAATTGTCCAATCTTCCCTGAACCTTATTGGACAGGTTATCACAGATGTGCCAACATGTAAAACACTGCAAACCCCTAATGGATCCTTGGCTTTATCCTTCGTACAGTTAGGGACTTTATTGTTATAAGGGCAAAGCTTTTGCTTTCTATACCTTAGTGCTTTAGAACCTTCATTCTCTATTGGAAAGCCAAACACTTCAGCAAGGGGGCTTTTATAATCCGTTTTTTGAGCCATTCTCAAAGGTAGGTAATTCTAACGGCCTTAAAATGCTTTTGATAAAATTTGAAGCGAGGCAATAACACAATATTTCGGGCACCTCCGTTACTATTTCCAAATCTACAGAAGCAAAAGCCACCACCTCAAAATTGGTTTCACTGCTCGAAATGAAGTACTTTTGAACCTGGATTTTAAGGGCCATTCTCAAATCATAAGCAGGAAATTCACCAGGCATGGGAAATAGCAATACACCGGTATGTTTTCATTGTGGCGAGCACTGCGAGCGAGAGCATATTGTCTTCGAAGAAAAGGACTTTTGCTGCAATGGCTGCAAAACGGTGTATGAAATCCTGAACCAAAACGACCTGTGCGTCTATTACGACCTGGAGAAAAACCCCGGCATCAGCCTGAAAAGCAAAAAGTTCGACGACAAATATGCATATCTCGACAACGACGACATTTCCAAACTGATACTCGATTTTATAAATGGCGACAAGGCCAAGGTTACTTTCTACATCCCATCCATCCATTGCAGTTCATGTATCTGGCTCCTGGAAAACATGTACAAACTCACCGATGGTATTGAGCACAGCAGGGTAAACTTTGTAAAAAAAGAATTCAGTGCCGACTTCAACCCCAATGTGATATCTGTTCGCAAGATGGTGGAGCTGCTCGCCACCTTAGGATATGAGCCAAATATTAGTCTGGAAGACAGCACTTTAAAGGACGACAAATCCATCAACCGCAGCCTGTATCTCAAGATTGGCGTGGCGGCCTTTGCCTTTGGCAATATTATGTTGCTGAGCTTTGCCGAGTATTTTGGTTTCGAAGGTCTGGAGCCTGGCATACAGCGCTTCATGTCCTACCTCAATATTTTGCTTGCTCTGCCCGTGGTTTTTTATTGTGCAAGCGACTATTTCAGATCGGCCTATGCCGGGCTACGACAGCGCTACATCAATATCGATGTGCCCATCTCGCTGGGTATCATTGTGCTATTTGTGCGCAGCCTGTACGAGATCATTAGCATGTCGGGTCCGGGCTATCTCGATTCACTGGCCGGACTGCTGTTTTTTTGCTGGTGGGTCGCTGGTTCCAAAACTATACCTATCAGGGGCTGTCTTTTGACAGAGATTACAAATCGTACTTTCCCCTGGCCATCTTCATATGGAAAAACGGCGAGCTGGTGAGCATACCTGTAAATGAGATCAAAAAAGGTGATGAGATCAGGGTCCGCAATCAGGAGATTATCCCAGCCGACAGTATGTTGAAAAGTGCGCACGCCAATATCGACTACAGCTTTGTGACGGGTGAGTCGAACCCGGTTGCTAAGAGATTGGGCGACTACATCTACGCAGGTGGCCGCCAAATGGGCGAGAGCATCAGTCTGGAGGTGGTGAAGCCCGTGTCGCAAAGCTACCTGACCCAGCTATGGAACAACGATGCCTTTACCAAAGATAGGGATCAGAGCTTCGAAATACTAATTAATAAAATCAGCAAATACTTTACCGTCGCCGTATTGCTCATCGGCTTAGGCGGGTTTTTGTACTGGGTAGGTCAGGACTTAAAGACCGCCCTAAACGCCCTCACCGCCGTGCTGATTGTCGCTTGCCCATGTGCACTCACACTATCGGCTCCATTTACCATGGGCACCACCATGCGCATTTTTGGCAAGCGCAATTTTTTTATAAAAAATGTAAATGTGATCGAACGCCTCTTGCACATCACTCATATCGTTTTTGACAAAACGGGCACCATCACCTACAACCATAAAAGCAACGTGAGCTACGAAGGCAATCTGGTGGCCCAGCAAGAAAAACGCAGCATCAAGGCCCTGGCGATGAACTCCACGCATCCGCTCAGCAGGTTGCTGGCCGAGAGCATCGACGAAGACATAGACAACATTAGCCTGGAAAAATTTGAGGAAATTACCGGGGAAGGTCTGCAAGCCATAGTCGGTGGCGATGCCTACAAGTTGGGCAACCGTGACTTTGTGACCCTGGATCACAGTCAGACTTTTGCCCGAGCCGATGCTACGCAGATATTCGTGTCGAAAAACGAACAAGTACTCGGTCGTTTTAAAATCGAAAACAAATACCGTAAAGGAATAGACCAGATAGTGGCAAGGCTAAAAGCCAGGTTCCGTTTTTCGATACTCACAGGCGACAACAAGACCGAAGAGCAAAGGCTAATCGGTCTCTTTGGCCTCTCAACCACGTATCGGTTCGGACAATCGCCACAACTCAAGCTCGATTACATTTGGAAACTGCAAAATGACAAGGATAAGGTGCTCATGATAGGGGATGGGCTCAACGATGCCGGTGCCTTGCGACAAAGCGATATAGGTATATCGGTAACCGACGACACCTCCAATTTTACTCCGGCCTCCGATGCCATCATGACCTCCAATTCGTTGCAGTACCTGCCGGATTTTTTGGATTTTTCGCGTATTGCGCACCGCATTGTAGTAGCCGCATTTGTCATATCATTTATGTACAATATTTTTGGGATCACCTTTGCCCTTACGGGAAATCTGACGCCGCTGGTGGCAGCCATACTGATGCCGCTCAGCAGCATCTCTGTAGTGGTTTTTGCCACTACCGTCACCAACCTGATGGCAAAATTGAAAAAACTACTTTGATATGTCGGTAATCATCATTCTCATCATCATCAGTATATTGGTCGCTTTGTTTTTCCTGGCGGTTTTTTTCTGGGCAGTCCGCTCCGGCCAATTCGATGATACCGTTTCCCCCTCTATCCGGATGCTGTTTGATGAAAAAAGGCACAAAAAAACCAACGGAGCAGAAAAGGATACGGAGGAGGAAAAGTAGGGATGAAATAGCTTATTGCAAAAATACCAAAGTCAGGACAAATGTACCTGGTGGCTCCACTTTTCACGCCCTATTGTTTGGCATCCATCTTCGCGTCCTTAGCGTGTTTTTACTTTGTGTCTATAGCGAGAACCTTTATTTTTCCGAAGGAAAAATTCTTTTATAAACTCCTTGTCTCTACGTTTTTTGGTATCACTCCTTAGCGTCCTTAGCGTGTTTTTACTTTGTGTCTTTAGCGTGAACCTTTATTTTTCCGAAGGAAAAATTCTTTCGAAGAGCTCAAAAACAAAAAAGGCTGGTCTGGAACCAGCCTTTTAAGATACAACATTTACTATTTGAAAATTTAATTTAACCTCATATCACTAACGGATTTCAATTTGTGATATTGTAATCCATTCATGATTATTTGATCAGCGATACCGCCCGGGTATTGATGTCGTACTGAGGCATGGCATCTTCACGTTCTTTTGCGGCTTCGTGCCATTCGCGCACTACCTCCTCCAAAAATTTTTTCTTTTCCTTCACCAGTTTTTCCATATCCAGCCCTATGTAAGCCTGGGCTTTTTCTTTGGTGCTCACATCGGCCAGGGGAATATCACCTTTGTGCCCCAGTTCGTACACTACTCCGGCTATTTTCAGCCTCGCATCCTGGGCTATTTTGATGGCAGATCCTATGATCCTCAAGACTTCTACCGGGGCGTGTGCAGCCGAGCCATGGCCGGCGGCAGCAAAGTCCCACCTCCACTGTGCATGCCTGATGTCCGTCAGAGCAGCCTTCATTTGGGTGTCGGTGGCACCGAGCTTCCAGGCAAATTCTGCCTCCATGTGAGCCTTGGTCAGTAAGTGTTCCAGTTCACCACGGTTTTCCATTACGCGATCCATATTGGCGTACACGTTTTTGGTGAGTTCCTCGGCACTTTCCCTATGGCACACCTGGCAGCTATTGGCAATGTTGTTGAGCGGGCTTTGAATTTTATGATCGGTATATTTTACACCACCTTCCGATTTGTAGGGCATGTGGCAATCAGCACAGGCCACACCGCGTTCGGCATGAATGCCCGTCTGGTAGATCTCGTATCCCGGATGCTGCGCCTTGATCATCGGCGCTTTGCTCAGCTTATGCGTCCAGTCGCTAAACTCCATGTCGTCGTAGTATTTTTCTATTGCTTCTACCGTCATGCCGTTGTCCCAGGGGAAAGTGAGGTAAGGCACCCCTTCGTAGGGTTTTTCTTTGTTGAAGTAATATTCCACATGGCATTGGGCACATACAAGCGAACGCATTTCCTGGTGGGTAGCCTCATTAATGTTTTTTCCTTGTCGCTCAAATGCTTCTACCAGTGCGGGTCTGGTGATTTGCAAGTCCATGGTGTTTTCGTTGTGGCAATCGGCACATCCTATCGGATTTACCACTTCTTCGCCGTGTTTCGACCATTTTCCCATATAAAATTCCTTTACCCCAATATCGTCCATCATCCTGGGCACATCGGGGCTTTTGCAGGTCCAGCAGGTGGCTGGCATGGGTTCCTCGCCTTCGCCAACTTTTGGGGCGCCGGTACGCAAGGTTTGGGTAAGGTCTTTGACGGCATACACATGTCCACGAGGCTGGCTATAATCTTTGGAAAATCCGTATCCTGCCCAAAGAACCACCAAAGCCGGATAATTTTCGAGGTGGTCAATCACTGCGTTTCCATTGTATTTGCTTACAAACGAAGTATCGCGCATGGCCATGTAGCTTTCGTATTGTTTCGGGTAGTTTTGGCCCCAGACAATATTGCGCGGTTCAAACTGCTGGATATCGATTTTTTTGGCATCGAGGTATTGAGCTTCTGTCCTGCGCTCTATTATGCTGCTGGTAAGCAGACCAAGAGCAAAGACCACTACGGCGGTAAGTATAAATAAGATCCAACCCAACCAGGGTTTCGATTGTACTGATTTTCGAATAGTATTCATGATGAGGGTTATTTATTTTAAGGTATTGAGATTTCTGATAAATTCGGGCACGGGGCTTCCGGGCAGGGGCACTTTTGAGTTCGGAGTAGAGTTGAGCCCTTTCACCCGGCCGTGGGGCACCTCCCTGTGGCAATCCCAGCAGAGCTTGCCCTCGCCATGCATTTTGTCTTCCAGGGTTACATTCAGCAATCCAACTTCCCGGTTAACGTTCTGATGGCAATTTTGGCAGTTTTTCTGCACCACCCGCTGACCCGCTTCATGCATTTTAATCACCTGAGGCTCGGTGCGCAAGGTAAAAATGGTGGAATGCCTCAGCCCGTCCTGCGCCTTGAAGAAATATTTATTAAACACGTTGTTGTGGGGCACATGGCAGTCGTTACACACTGCTACTTCACGATGGCTGCTGTGCTGCCAGGTAGCAAACTCTGAGCGCATTACATGGCAATTGACGCAGGTCTTCGGATCGTCGCTCAGATAAGAAACGGCATTGGAAACATACAGTGTGTATATGAAAATGCCCACAAAAAACGCGATGAGCAGATTGACATAGAAAATCCAGTTAGATGGTGGTTTGAAATAATCCAGTGTTTTTCGTAGTGCCATAGTGCTTGGGGTTATTGTTCTTTAGCAGAAGTAAACAATTGGGGTTTGAAGGCGATCATAGCCCAGGCCCAATTTTGCATCAATGTACGGTCGCCTCCACTTTTGATCACTTCCATGGTCTCGGTGCCAAACATTTGGGAGTATCCCAGGTTGAACTTCACATCTTTGGCCAATGCCAGGGAATATACCAGGTCGATCTCCGTGCCCAGCGAGGCATTGTAGGTGTCATTGCCAGGGTTGGCACCTTTGTATATTTTGGCCGGACTGGCAAAATAGTGCAGTGCTGCCGCAAGACTGGATTTTTCGCCCATTTTAAAGTTGGTTTTTAGGTGCAAATCTATAAGACCTGACGTGACGCCGCTCCCGATTTGCCCATGATAATTTCCTACATAGAAGTAGTCCATATAGCCATAAAACTTGTGGTTGGTGCCATATAGTGGATCGAATGATTTGTTTTTGTCGTCATCGATACTGGTGCCCGACAAGTATTCACAACCCAGGGTAATGGGAGTAAGGTCGGTGCTGAGTGTGGCATGCAAGGCGAACAAGTAGGCACTTACCTTGTTTTTGAACTGATCTTTGCCCCCCTGATAGTAAAATTCGCCATCCAGCTTTAGGTCGCCTGCGTTAACGCCTCCGACTACCCCATATGTCTGGCGATTGGCCATAGTGGTGTCGGCAGCTTGCCGGCCATCGTTGTGGAACAATAATGAAAGCTTGCCATTGTCAAAATTTTTGTGCCACCATCCATAAAGCATGGTTTTGTAGTTGTTCACACCAAAATACGCTGTGCCTGCCAGATTGCCTGGTTCAAAGGGCATATTCTGGTTGTAGGCAAAAGCCAGATTCAGCTCGCATTGTTTCTCTGCATTCTGCCGGATAAACATGAGGGCATCGTGGCTGCGACCTTGTTGCGCCCAATCGAGGTTGCCCAGAAAGCGGGCATTGTCGTAGTCCATGGCCTGCCTGCCTACCTTCACGGCATGCTTGTCGTCAAACGCATATTTACCCCAGGCTTCATACACATTATTGAGCGCCGGGTCAGTTTTGTAGATTTGGCTTGCATTGCCCCAGGTACGAATGTCCTGGAGGGTGATGTTGAATGATAGTTTTTCTTTGGAGTAATCCATATAAAGGCGCGAACGCTGCTCAATAAAGAAGGCGGGATCCACTCCGTCGCCATGCAGGCGTTTAAAACCATTTCTGAATTCTGTACGGGGCCTTACTTCTCCCGTGATGGTAAACTGAGCAAAAAGACCAGTGGAGGTGACTATAAGCATGAGCACGACCAGTGATATGTTGAGTAAAGTTTTTTTTCATTTTTAATAATTATTGTTGTTTGATAAAAAATATAACCTTATTCATAGCACACTATTTAGAATTAAGCTGCCGTTTTTAGGCCATCACTTTTGGCTTTCAAAACCCGTCTCCAAATAATGCCCAAAACAAGCACCTAAATATTTTATCCTATATGATTGCAATCATAAATGAATCGCGTATGACTAAAGTTAAAAATAGTCAATGGAAAAAACACAGCTTACTATAAAAAATCCAGGCCATTCTTGTTTTAATTCCCGGACTTTGCAGCATATCCGGCGTTTTCGCCGGAACATTATACCATATTGGAGGTTTCACAAAATAATGGAAGAACCTTCAAAAGCCCCGCAAAAAAAGATTATTTATTTTGATGGCGTGTGCAATTTGTGCAATAGCACCGTGAAATGGGTGTTGCGTCACGATACAAAAGCTGCTTTTAGCTTTGCTTCACTGCAATCGGAATTTGCTCAGGCTAATCTTGCAAATGCTAACGGTCAGGGTATAAAAACAGATAGCGTAGTTTATCAGGATGGTGATCGCTTTTACTACCGATCTGATGCCGTACTCAAGATCCTCGAAGAATTGGGTAGTGTATGGCAAGTGTTCTTATTATTTAAAATTTTGCCCAAAGCGATACGCGACCGCTTATATCAGTTTGTGGCCAGGCATAGGTACCAGTGGTTTGGAAAAATGGATGCGTGCATCTTGCCAGACGACAAACTCAAGGGCAGATTTTTGGAATAATGGAGGCGATATCGGGTTGGATAGATGGTGCCTCGCACATATCACGGGGTATTGCTATGGTTTTGCGTTCATTCCTTGCTTAAATTTGATATAGTAATTTTGATCAACCATCTGCGATACGCCATGAAAAGTCTTACAATCTGCTTTATTCTTGTCTTTAGCCTGTCTTTCTCTCCCGCACATACTGCCGACGTTCATCCTGTTTACCGTAAGGTAGATCATATTATCTGGGTGGTTCGTGATCTCAAATCAGTTCAAAAAGGGTGGATGGATATCGGTTTTACGGAGATCGAGCGCCTGTCAAATCCCAAACTCACTAGCCACGGCCTCAGAGATGAAAAGGTGAAGATCAGGGCTGCGATGGCTCATTTGGGTGGTGCCAGAGCCTTGTGGGTAGAGTCTTTGGCCGGGGAATCCATCTTTTCGCGATATCTCGACAACCATGGCGAAGGCGCCCTGGCCTTGATACACAGGGTACGTGACAAAGCTGAACTCCATGAAGTAACCCAGGAACTGGCTCGGGCTAATATTGGCAAAATAGCAACCTACACCCTCCAGACCAGGACGGGGGCAATGCACTATACCATCATGGACACCCGTGACAAGGGAAAATACTATCTGGGATTTGTGATCGATGAACGCAGCGATATCAAAAATGGGGAAGGGCAAAACCTGCAAAACCTACATTTTTCACAGTATGCCTTCGCCATTAGCGATGAGCGCCCCGTGTCTGAATTCTGGACTTCTGCCGGATTCACACCACTGCAAATCACCCATGGCGCCATCACCGACAAAGAGTACTTTGGCCAGAAGGCCGATTTTGATATGAAACTGGGCTGGCAGCGCTTTGGAGCGGTGGTTTATGAATGGATCATCCCCTTGAAGCCCCCAACAGTGTATGCAGACCATATCCGAATGCATGGTGAAGGCATTCAACACTTTGGTTTTGATGTGGCTGATATGGACACGGCGCTTGATTTTTTTGAGCGAAAAGGGTATAAGGTATCTATGTCGGGTGGTTGGGGTGAACGGGCTAAGCCCGGGTCAGGGCGATTTGCCTATATCGACCTGAGCAAACTCGGAGGCATGACCATTGAGTTGTTGTGGAATTATAAGGAATAATTTTGTGAGCCTCCATCAGCATAGTATTTAAGATATAAGTTTAATACAGACTAGTTTTTTAATTTCGAAATTGCTGATTTATACTTTCATGAGTCATTGCGGACATCGTGGCATCGCACCGCGGAAATCAGGAATTTGACCAGGCCGGATTGCGATGGGTTTTATCATGTCTCCACAAGTTTCTTATATTCGCATTTTCAATTACAGTGAACTGCCGGGTTGATGATCTATAGAAATATATTCATCGTTTTAATTTCTACCTTTTTCCTCAGTTTTGCCGATGTCAGGGCGCAGTATGTCGATGACAACATAGTAGTAGCGCAAGAGGGGGAAGGGATTTATGAAATACTGCGACGCAACGAACTCGAACCCAACGTACACCACAGCCCATTCATACTCATAAACAAAGAAAAACTAAAAGGAGACACCTTACTGCTGCCGGGCAGCACCTATCTGCTACCCGAAAAAATCTTTACTCCTATACCGGCCAAAGCGGCCCCCGAGCGGCCAAAAAGTGTAATCAACCCCTTGTTTGGCAGGAATTATGAAAAAATCCCCATCATCGACAACCGCCTCGAAGGCGCTGTTTATTATCTGGTTAGTGGCCATGGTGGTCCCGACCCCGGCGCCATGGGTCGCTATGGCAGCTATATGCTCAGCGAAGACGAGTATGCCTATGACGTCACCCTAAGGCTCGCAAGAAACCTGATTTCGCATGGAGCTACGGTGTATATGATTATTCAGGACAACACCAATGGCATTCGCGACGAAAGCATATTGAAACTTGACCGCACTGAAACCACCATCTCCGGACAAGCGCTGCCGCTGAATCAAAAAGACAGGCTTCAGCAAAGGGTGGACGAGGTGAACAAACTCTTCTACAAGCATCAGGGGGCATACCAGCGCCTCATTGCCATTCATGTGGACAGCAGGAGCCAGGGTCAGAACATCGATGTCTTTTTTTATCACCACGATAATAGTGAAAGCGGGCGCAAGCTGGCACAGGAAATCCATGCGGTCTTTAGCTCCAAATATGACCGCCACCAACCGGGTCGCGATTATCATGGAACCGTCTCGTCACGTAGTGGATTGTATATGATTCGCAACACCTTGCCGCCCATTGTCTATATCGAGCTGGGCAACATCAAAAACTACCGCGATCAGCTCCGTTTTGTGATCAGCGACAATCGCCAGGCCCTTGCCAACTGGATAGAACTGGGCATAACCAATGATTTTAAAAAAGCTTCCGACCGATAGACACGACGGATGCCGCAATGAAAGTTTGAGATATGCGATATGTGAAGTAAGCCGGGCGGCTGCGCTTACTTCATTCGCATACTCAAATTAGGGTTTATTTGCTCCGCCTCCCCATCTTTTCAGTGCGCTATTTCGCCTTTACCGGGGTGATTTTTATAGCAAATTCATATCTGCCAGGCAATACCCGATGCTCGCGCAGGGTAGAAAGCGAAGTATCGCCAACACCATTTACCTCTTGATCGATATTCAAAAATACACTATTGGCTTTTTGGAGTTGAAACGCGTACATGGCCCGCTCGAGGTGGTCGGTGCTATAGTTATGCACGCTAAAATTGAAAAGGCCACCTTCGATCAGGAGTCCTGCGCCGGCAGCATTTTCCACCTTCACCCGGTTCACATCAGACCTGTTGCCAAAGTCTTGTGGGATAAGGTATGGCACGTACATTTCGTCCACGGTGGTTTGGTAGTTGCCAAACTTATACCCGGTTTTTCTGTCGGGGTAGTTTTCTTGCGGGCCACGGCCAAACCAAGATACAGTTTGAAGCTCTTTGGGCAGCCTGAATTGCCAACCCAAACGGGGCAGCCAATTGGGCAACTGACCTTGTGCTATGGATTCCACATGCATTTGTACTGTACCATTATTGTCGATATGATAAATATAATGGTTGCTAAAGCCTCCCAGGCCAGTGGCAGTACGAGCAGTCTCCTCTACGCGTATTTCCAGCCCTTGTTCGCCCATTTCTGTATATTGAAATGCATCTACCTGATAGTTTAACTTATCTATGCCCATAGTCCTCCAGCTATTGTCGCGACTACGGCCAAGCCCTTCCTGGGTTTTTTGCAGGTTTTTATGCTGGCCGTTGTTCCAGGGATCTATATCGTTGGCTAGTGGTGCCCGCCAGACATTGAAAAGAGGTCCGTCCTCCAGCAATTTGGTGCCCTGGCTATACATCTGCTTTAGGTGTCCACTTTTTTTATCAAAGCGATACTCAAAGTCCTCCCCTTTTACCAACAGGTCGCTCAGGTTTTCTTCTACCTGTAGCGGACTGTCCTGGGGCATTTGCAGGCTTTCGCCAATCAGTTGTTTTCTTAGCTGAAACTGCTCCCAGGCCATCTCGTGTCCTTTTGGCAAAAGGGCTGAGGCCTCTTTGGTCATAAAACTAATGTTGAGCCACAGGTCCTGGTCTTTGTTCAGTTCCACACCGTCCATGGGCAGGTCTATGATTTTGCTTTTGTGGGGAGCCAGATCTATGACTATCGTTTTGTCGGGCGTGGCATCGGCCGAACCAAAGGAGTACTTCACCTCCAGTTCGTTGAGATTTGTGAAATTGAACCAATTGCTCACCTTCACTTTTCCCTGCAACAAGCTGACAGCGGCTACCTGCACCGGTTGAGCCGATTTTTTTACCTGCCACATTTCGGGTTGTGCGACGCGATCGGCCCAGATGAGGCCATAGGTACGACCCTCCAGACCGGTCATGTAAATATGTCCTTTGTCTTCGAGCTTATCAAAATCGAGGTACAGAGCGGCTTCATCGCTGCTTATTATGTTCAACTGGTCGTAAGGGATGGCCTTGGGAAAAATCCTCACCTGATCGATGGAGGCATTGCTCAGCATTCCTTTGGTTTCGCTATCGTGGTTTTCCGAATCGCGGCCTATGGTCACCGGAAATGGAGAATCCATGATTTTACCGGCAAATTCGTGCGTTCCTTTCACCTCTCCATCTACGTAGAGCGACATGGTTTTACCGTCATATATTCCCGTAAGGCGATGCCAGTTGTCTTGCCAATTGGCCGGTACCGGGCAGGTGGCCGATTGTCTTTTTTCACTTCCGTGAATAAAAAATTCCAGCGTGTTTGCATCCTTTTGGATGAGGCCGTAAGCATGGTTTCCTTTGCTCAGGAAATAGTTGGTATGGACGAATTTCCTCGGTTTTACCCACAGGTCAAGTGTGATTTCGTTGCCCGCGATATCGAGGCTGGGGTCGCGGTAAAACTCCACCCATTCGTCGTGCCCGGAGAGATCGATTGCCTGACCTTGCTTGCCGGCCACCTGATGGGCTCTGCCCATGATGGCGCCATCATTGCCATTGGGCGATTGGTCTTGACCAAAAGCAGGGGCTGCCTGATGCTTGGGCTTACCCAGTCCCAGATGGCTCCACCGGTAAGGCGCGGATATTTTCTGATCAGCTCCCAATAGTCATCGAGCCCGCCCATGCTATTGCCAGCAGCCGAGAGGTATTCGTCCATAAATGACGGCCTGCTGTCAATTTTTGGGTCTTGCTCGGCCAGTTTTTGAAGTTCGAAAGGAGACCAGTAACGTGGGCCAAAAATATCTTCGAAGGGAATATCTTCATTGTTGCCACCGTACATCCAGTCGGGGCGGCTCGGATCCAGCTTGCGCCCTTCTTCCATCAACAATTTTAGATTGTTGCCTTCACCGGCCTCGTTGCCCGCGCTCCAGAAAACTACACTAGGATTGTTGCGGTCACGAAGCACCATTTTGGTAACGCGGTCTATAAACATGGGCAGCCAGGCCGGGTCTTCCGAGAGGTACTCGTGGCCATGGCATTCGTCGCCTGTTTCATCTACAATATACAGGCCGTACTCATTGGCCATTTGCAGGTACTCGATATTTGGCGGATAGTGCGAAGTGCGCACCAGATTGATGTTGAATTGCTTCATCAACTCGAAATCTTTTTTGATAGTGGCTGTATCCATGGCTTTGCCATATTCCGTGTGATGTACGTGGCTGCATACGCCGTTGAATTTGACCGGCTGGCCATTTACATAAATGGCATTTCCTTTTACTTCCGTTTCGCGAAACCCAACCCGCGGTGCATAGGCCTCGATCACCTGGCCTTTGCCATTGAGTAGTTCGATGGTGAGCGTATACAGGTTGGGTTTTTCGGCCGACCATAGCTTTGGTTTAAGTACATTTTGTCCAAAGACCACTTGTTGAGTGTTGCCCTGTTCCATTTTTAGCGTTTGAGTAACCGGCTTGCTTAGTACTGGCTTTTGGTTTTCGTCAAGCAGGTTAATTCTCACACTGGCTTTAGCTGCCTTTTGTGAAAAATTGGCCAGCGACACTTCCAAATTAAATTTGGCATTTTCATACTTTTCATCCAGATCGGTGTACCAGTAGTAGTCCCTCATGTGTATCGATGGGGTGGCGAAAAGATATACATTTCTGTAAATACCCGACAGTCGCCACATATCCTGGTTTTCAAGAAAGCTGCCATCGGAGTACCTGAGCACTTTTACGGCTATGGTGTTTTGGCCTTTGTTCACATATTTGGTTACATCGTATTCGGCAGGCTCAAATCCCCCCTGGTTGTAGCCCACTTCCTGGCCGTTCACCCATACGTATGATGCCGATTTTACACCTTCGAAATGAAGAAAAAGCTGACGACCATCCCAGGAGTCCGGTACCTCAAACGTGCGAAAATAAGATCCTACAGGGTTGTAGTATTCGGGTACATGAGGTGGATTTTCCGGAAATTCCATTGTCACATTGCGAAACATCGGATGTCCATAGCCTTTCATTTGCCAGTTGGAGGGCACTTCTATTTCATCCCATCCTTCAACGTTAGATTCGTTGGCATAGAAATCGGCAGGAGCTTCGGCCAGCGTGGACACCCAGTTAAATTTCCATGTGCCATTTAGGCTAAGGTAATTTGCACTGGCCATTTTATCGCCACGCAAGGCTTCGCCGAGGTTGTCATAGGGCGTGAGCGGTACGTGTGCTTTGGTTTGATTACGCTCAAAGACGGCCGGATTTTCCCAGTCGTTTTGGGCATTGACATTTGCCACAAGGCACAAGAAGAAAAGGGAGATCAATAGTCGTGTCATAGGGTTATACTTAAGTAAAAAAGTAGATTTGATTTTTTTGGCAAGATATGTTTTTAGTACTAAAATCACTTGCCGATGGGTAATATTAATCGTGCATTGCGTTTTTTGCCGATAGCAAAGCATGCTTTTTTGGCGCACACCACGTAGATGACCCCGATCAGCGTGAATTCTGCAAAAATAGAGAGCAACGACCCTTCGAAACCAAAGTCCCCTCCGTTCCATATGTTCTCTTGTGGAATGTGGTATTCTACCAGGGAATAAAAATCCTGGCCACTTACGTTAAAGCCCAGCAACGATTGGGCGAGGTTCCAACTTAAGTGCAAAACGATAGCAAACCATAGGTTTTTGGTAAAGATATAAGTGGCGCCCAATAAAATACCGGCGAAAAAAATGCTTGCAAACCCAGTGCGCTCAAGTGGGGGTTGAAGCTGTGAGGAAGCAAAAATAACAACGCCGACAAGAGCAGGGCCAGATAGCGGTTGAACGACAGCATCAGGTTCCTCAAGATGTACCCACGTGAAATAAATTCTTCGGCCACGGCCACCGTCGAAAAGAGGACTATCGACATAAAAAATCCTTGTGCATCGAAATGGATGGTATCGACCAC
The DNA here is from genome assembly GCA_012033595.1 of Cyclobacteriaceae bacterium. Taxonomy (GTDB): domain Bacteria; phylum Bacteroidota; class Bacteroidia; order Cytophagales; family Cyclobacteriaceae; genus JAAUQL01. Next base: position 109,009 of record JAAUQL010000001.1, read on the forward strand.
GATTTCTTTTTTCGCAAGCAGCAAGAGGTAGCCTGCGCCAACAGCCAGAGCGCCAAGGCCCAAGCCACACAATATTTCAGGCAGCCGCTGCTTGGTTTCAAGGCCCAGTTGCACAAAGGGTGCTTTATCGACCCACTTCATAAAAACCAGAATAATGGCCACGGTGCCCAGCAGATTGAAAAATGAAAGCACCACCAAATTTTCCTGACTTGTGGTATCGTGCAAATCCATGCCAAACAACCACATGCCTGATAGCTGAAATAGGAGGGTGGTAATAAAATGGGGAATGATGATGAGCAAGGCGCGTTTCCATCCGCGGTTTTTATTTTCCATTTCAAGAAAAATTATGTTTTGAAATTAGTATTTCCTGATTCAAAAGCATGGATGAATAAGCTAATAATTCGTGGTGATGTATTCTCGCAATCATTCCTGTCTTTACATGTGTCAGTAAAAAAATTGTCAGCTAGCGATAAAAGTCGGGCATGGAGATTCCACACAAACATCTTCAATCGAACATGAAGGATAGTACGGGATTATGTTCAGGAACATTCTTCCGAAGCACTAAAAAACCTCCTAAGTGGTGGGCAGGTTTATGTCTTGTGGTTGTGATTAGTATTTTCAATTTTTCCAGAGCATATTACTTTATAGACAAAATAAAGAAGACCCAAAAATGCAAGCCTGAGAATGGTGGAATTGAATATCAATGTCGCTTAGTTAGCGAATGAGTACGACTCTGAAGGAGTTGAATTATTTCAACTAAACGACATCAAATTAGTTACTCCTTGCGCTTCAAATTTTATGAAAGCAGCGTATAAAATTGAGTTTGTTGAAAACAAGAAAGCTTATCAGGTAAACTTCCAATAGAACCTTTCCTATTTTTACGTATGAAAATTTATGCCCTTTTGTTCTTTGTGTTTTTCGCCTTCATCGAAAGCCCGGTTTTTAGTCAGGACTACGATGCCGGGCAGGTATTCACCCGAAAAGATTCCCTGAGAGGCACGCTCTCACCGGTACGCAATAGCTACGATGTCACCTATTATGCCCTGGATGTCACTGTCGATCCAGGCGCTAAAACCATCTCCGGCTCCAATACGATATATTTTACGCTTACTACTGCTACGGATAAGATTCAGATCGATCTTTTTGAAAATATGGATATAGCGGGCATTTGGCTGAACAATGTGGAAGAATTGCGATTTGAGCGTGAATATGATGCGGTTTTTATTTCACTTGGTAGCATATTGCCCGCAGGCTCCATGCACCATATCGAAGTGAAATACGGTGGCAAGCCTCAAGTAGCTTTACTTCCCCCTTGGGACGGAGGCTTTGTCTGGGCTACCGATACTACAGGCCATCCACAGGTCGCGGTTGCTTGTCAGGGCACCGGTGCCAGCCTTTGGTGGCCCAACAAAGACCATCAATCCGATGAGCCCGACAGCATGATGATCAGCGTGACGGTGCCAAAAGATCTTCAGAATATTTCAAATGGCCGCTTGCGCCATGTCAGCAAAGCCAAAAAAGGCTGGACCCGCTACGATTGGTTTGTCAGTTACCCGATCAATAATTACAATGTGACACTGAATATTGGGAAATTTGCCCATTTCGATGACTTATACATCAGTGAGCAGGGCGACTCGCTCACCCTCAACTACTACGTGCTTCCTCAGGAACTGGACAAAGCCAAAGCGCAATTTGCCCAGGTGCGGCCAATGATGGATTTTTTCTATACTTATTTTGGTCCATATCCTTTTGTGCGCGACGGCTACAAATTGATCCAAAGCCCACACCTGGGCATGGAGCATCAATCTGCTGTGGCCTATGGCAACGACTACCTCAATGGGTACAAAGGCACCAGCTCCTCGGAAATAGGCATCGCCTTCGATTTTATTATCCTGCACGAAACGGCGCATGAGTGGTGGGGAAACAACATTACCGCAAACGACATGGCAGATATGTGGCTGCACGAAAGCTTTGGCGCTTACAGTGAAGGCTTGTATGTGGAACATATCTACGGCTATGACCAGGCCATGAAGTACATAAATGGGAAAAAGCAAAATGTGAAAAATGACCGGCCGATCATCGGGCCTTATGGCGTCAACACCGAAGGATCAGGAGATATGTACGACAAAGGTCAGCTTGCCCTCAATACCCTGCGCCATGTAATTGGGGACGATCCTTTGTGGTTTGAAATGCTGAAAGAGCTGAATGTAAAATTTCGATACCAGACCGTAGATGGCAGGGAAGTCATAGATTTTATCAATGAAAAAACGGGTCGCGACTTCAGCTATTTTTTCGATCAGTATTTTGCGCACGCCGCTCTGCCTGCCTTGCTGGTGGGCATTACGAAAAAGGGAGAACGTGTACAGGCTACATACAAATGGGAGGCCGCGGTGGCAAATTTTAATATGCCTGTCAGCGTGTCCACCGCCCCCGGTAAGATGGAGGTGATCTATCCTGACGATAGCTGGCAAACCATAGACCTGAATGGATTGGCACCGGACGATTTTCATATCGCTGAAGACCAGTATTTTGTTGAGCTCAAGGTTTGGAAAACCTATGTGGATCCCAGGAGGTAGTTGACGATTTTTAATAAACTGGTCGGTTATTTGGTGGTTCAGTGCTGAAGGCATGTCAAATACCTGTCATCCTTTTTTTCACTTGCCGTTGCCGGGTTTACAATACCCCAAGCACTTTGCCCACCTCTGTGAATGCGGCTATGGCCTGATCTAAATGGTGTTTTTCGTGAACGGCAGATATCTGCACCCTTATTCGGGCTTTGCCCTGTGGAACCACCGGGTAGTAAAATCCAATGACGTATATGCCCTTATCAAGTAGCCTGGCCGCGAAGTCCTGGGCAAGCCGGGCATCGTACAGCATAATGGGCACAATGGGGTGCACACCTGGTTTGATGTCGAACCCGGCCTCCGTCATGGCCTGCCTAAAATAGGAGGTATTATTTTCGAGTTTGTCGCGCAGTTCGGTGGTGGTACTCAACAGATCGAGCACAGCAATAGAAGCCCCCGTGATGGCCGGTGCCAGCGTGTTCGAAAACAAATAAGGGCGCGATTGCTGACGCAGCAAGTCGATGATCTCCTTTCTGCCGCTGGTAAACCCGCCCGATGCCCCGCCAAGTGCTTTGCCTAGTGTTCCTGTAATGATGTCCACTCTGCCCATCACATTATTGTATTCCACAGCTCCTCGTCCGGTTTTGCCAATAAATCCGGTAGCGTGGCATTCATCCGTCATCACCAGGGCGTTGTATTTATCGGCCAGGTCACAGATTTTGTCCAGTTGAGCGATGGTACCATCCATAGAAAAAACGCCGTCAGTCACAATGATGCGATGTTTGAGGCTTGCGGCTTCTTTGAGTTTTGCTTCCAGATCGGCCATGTCGTTGTTTTTGTATCGAAAGCGTTGAGCCTTGCACAGGCGTACCCCGTCTATAATCGAAGCGTGGTTTAGTTCGTCAGAAATAATTGCACTATGCTCATCAAACAGCGGTTCAAACACCCCACCATTTGCATCAAAGGCCGCCGCATAAAGAATCGTGTCTTCTGTCTGAAGAAATTCGCTTATTTTTTGTTCGAGCTTTTTGTGTATATCCTGGGTGCCGCAGATAAAGCGAACCGACGACATGCCGAAGCCATGAGATTCGAGAGACTTCTTCGCTGCTTCGATCACCGCGGGATGCGACGAGAGCCCCAGGTAGTTGTTTGCACAAAAATTGAGCACTTCTTTTCCCTGGTCTGTTTTGATATCGGCACCCTGGGGAGTGGTGATGATGCGCTCATGTTTGTAGAGTCCGGCATCTTTTATTTTTTGTAGCTCCTTTTGTAATTCTGGCTTTAGCGTATCGTACATGTCAGCGTGTTTTATTTTTAGAAAGATATAAATTTTCTTATCCCGACCGTTGGCAAATGTTTATTCTTTCAAAAGCATCATTCTAAATTTTTTCGATCTTTTTATTAAATGATTGCCAATGAATATTTCATTGCAAAATTATGATATTGTCGGCCAAAGATGGCTTTTATTGAATAATTCAAAACAAATCAAGGAATAATAGCGCAGTATTCATAATTTTACTTCTATCAATGAAGTATGCTCAGGTACATAGGCAAAACTTATTGCTGTGACCATCGCTATTAAAAGTAAACTGATTTGCACATGGATCATATCTTAGTAACGGGTTCTTTGGGTCAATTGGGTTCTGAACTGGTGCCCGCATTGCAGGTGAAATATGGGAGGATCGGGGTAATAGCTACAGACAACCACCCTCCGGCGGGCGATGACTATCCGGGGCAGTTCCACTTGTTGGATGTGCTAAACAAGGCAGCCATACAAGAGACCATTGAAAAGTACCAGATCACCCAGATCTACCACCTGGCAGCCATACTTTCTGCCAATGCAGAGAAAAACCCTGCCCTGGCATGGCGCATCAATATGGATGGTTTGCTCAATGTGTTGGAAATCGCAAGGGAGGCCGGTATCAGCAAGGTGTTTTGGCCCAGCTCCATCGCTGTATTTGGACCCGACTCCCCAAAAACCCATACTCCGCAAAACACCCTGATGAACCCAAACACCATCTATGGAATCACCAAAGTAGCTGGGGAAAAACTCTGTGCATACTACAATGAGAAATTTGACATGGATATCAGGAGTTTGCGATATCCTGGTCTGGTCGGGTACAAATCGTTGCCCGGAGGAGGTACCACCGACTATGCCGTGGAGATATATCACCAGGCGGCCAGGTCAGGGTCATTCACCTGCCCACTGGCAGAAAACACCGCTCTGCCGATGATGTACATGCCCGATGCCGTGCGCGCCACACTGGAGCTGATGGCAGCGGACAAAAAATCACTTTGCGTGAAGACAAGTTACAACCTGGCGGGAATCAGCTTTGCTCCAAAGGAAATATATGCGGCCATAGTCAGGCATTGTCCTGATTTTATGATCGCATATTCGCCGGATTTCCGACAGCAAATTGCGGCATCCTGGCCAGATAGCATAGACGACAGCGCGGCCCAAAAAGACTGGAATGGAAAGTGGCGTACGATCTCGAAGGGATGACCCGCGAAATGATACGCCACTTAAAAAAAAACCCTGAGCCGGTAAGTGCCTGTCAGGCAACCTGAGCATCTAGTTTTTTGGCCAATACGGCCTTGGGTACTGCGCCGATTTGCTTATCGACGATCTCATTGTTTTTGAATATCAACAAGGTAGGAATACTTCTGATACCGTATTTGGCAGAGATTTCCGGATTGTTGTCCACATCGACCTTGGCGATCACAGCCTTACCTTCGTATTCGCCGGCAAGCTGTTCCACTACGGGGCCTATCATTTTGCAGGGGCCACACCATTCTGCCCAGAAATCAACCAAAACGGGAAGATCAGAAGCCAGGACTTCGCTATAGTTAGCATCGGTAATTTCAATAGGTTTTGCCATAATATTATTTTTAAAATTTGATAAGTTTCTCTTTTTCACAAATATAATGCTTAAACCATTTTCCGGTCTAAATGTCACAGAACTTCTCCACGAATGTTTCTTTTCGGACATTTGAGGCTATGGAGAGCCCTGGTTTATTGTCAAAATGGCGGTAATGGTCTCATCAATTTAAGGGCAGGTATCCGGTATTGAAAGCATAGCCACTGATTTGCATCATCAACAAATACTTCTGGCAATAGGTCAATCGGGATGTATTGCCCATTTTTATAGCTTAACGATAAAGGTATATTTGCCGGAACCAACTTTTTTCTGCTCGTTAGTTACAGGTAATATTACCGTTGCCGTGGTGTTGGCCGGCACTTCAACTTGATATTTAAATTCCCCATTTTCTATCTTCCACGAGGCATGGATTTTTCCATACATTGAATGAAACGATGCATTGGCATTGGTCAGCCCTCCACCGGGATGCGGCGCCAGGAAGAAATGCTTGTATCCCGGGTTTTCTTCATCTATTTTAATTCCGGCCACATGGGTATATAGCCATTCGCCAATGGCTCCGTACGCATAGTGGTTGAAGCTGTTCATCCCCACATTCTGAAATGTGCCATCGGGTTTTTGACCATCCCAGCGCTCCCAAATGGTGGTAGCGCCCTGTGTAACGGGATAGAGCCACGAAGGGTATGCTCTGCGGTTGAGAAGCATATAGGCCTCCGTTTCAAAACCATTTTCGGATAGGGTCTTGCACAAGAGCGGTGTGCCTACAAAACCGGTCGTCAGGTGCCCCATCTTTTTTACATCAGCGGCCAGAAATCCGGCAGCGGCAGGCACAAGACTGTCGGGAAGCAGGCCGAAGGCGATAGCAAGTGCATAGGCAGTTTGGGTATGCGAAACCAAGCGTCCTGAAGGTGTCACAAACTCATGGACAAATGCTTTTTTTACCTTGTCGGAAAGAGCTGAATAAGTTTCGGCATCGGCACTGTTGCCAATGATGCCGGCAATTCTGGCCAGCAAAGCGCTGGAATAGTGGAAGTACGCAGTGGCAATCAAGTCTTTTTCTGTGGTGGCACCTGTGTAGTCGGACCGTGTGGAGGCGAATGCCAGCCAATCACCAAAATGTTGGTCTCCTGTCCATAAATAATCATCGCCGGCTCTGGCTTTCATGTAGTCCACCCAGGCCTTCATGCTGGGGTATTGTTCTTCGAGTATGCGCTTGTCGCCATAGGCCAGGTAGGTAGTCCAGGGCACGATCAATGCGGCATCAGCCCAGGCTGTGGATCCGCCTTGTTTTTTGAGTACATCGGGAATCACATGTGGCACTTTGCCATCGGCAAGCTGATCGGCGGCCAGGTCTTTCATCCATTTGGTATAAAATGCGGCTACATCGAAGTTGTAGGCAGCCGTCGGACTAAATACCTGGGCATCGCCTGTCCACCCGAGGCGCTCATCGCGTTGAGGGCAGTCGGTTGGTACATCCAGAAAATTTCCTTTTTGCCCCCACCGGATGTTGCGCTGCAATTGATTGATTAGCGAATCGGAACAAGTGAAATCACCGGTCGCTTGCATTGCCGAATGTATTACCACGCCGGTGATCTGATCGAGGGTTGGTGTTTGCGCAAATCCCTCCAACTGTACAAAACGAAATCCATGAAAAGTGAAGACAGGCTCATAAACTTCCTCCCCATCGCCTTTCAGAATGTAAGTGTCTGTTACCCTGGCTGAGCGAAGATTGTCTGTGTAGAAGTTTCCCTCCTTGTCCAGCACTTCGGCAAATTTGAGGGTAATGATGTCCCCTCTTTGGCCGCTTACCTTCATCCTGACCCATCCTACCATGTTTTGACCCATGTCCATTACAGTCTCGCCTTTGGGGGTAGAGATTATTTTTATGGGTTTGATCTCTTCGATGGCCTCCACGGCCACCCCTTGCGGTGCAATTAATCTGGTGTGTGGAGCACTGAGCAGTCCTGCTTGTTTCCATTTTTTCTCGTCAAAACCGGGCGAGGCCCAGCCGGGCATTTCCAGTCTTGCATCATATTTTTCACCATTATAAATATCCGACACCACGATGGGGCCGGTAGATACTTTCCAGTTGCCATCACTCACTATGGTTTCGCCGGTGCCGTCGGTATAGTCTATTTGCAACTGAAGCAAGAGGCCAAGTTGTTCGCCATAGTAGTTGCGCTGGTCTTGCCAGCCAATGTTGCCACGGTACCAGCCATCGCCCAAAACAGCGCCGAGGGCATTATTCTGATCGATAATGGCGGTGACATCGTAGGTTTGGTATTGCAGCCGTTTGTGGTAGCTCGTCCATCCCGGTGTGAAGAGTTGGTCGCCTACTTTTTTCCGTTAAGGTACAACTCATACAAACCCAATGCGGTGACATATACCCGGGCTGCGGCTACTTTTTTTGTGGAGGCGAACTCATGACGATAGTATTGTGCCGGGCGTTCGGCAGAGGTATCGGCCTCGGGCATGGTAATCCACCTGGCCTTCCAGTCAGCAGGGGTCAACAATCCCATTTCCCAATAGGCAAGATCGCTCCATGCAGTGGCTTTATTGCTATTGTCCCATACTCGAACCTGCCAGTAGGCGCGCTCCGTTGATTTAAGTGGCGGCCCGTCGTATGCCACATTTACGGATTGGTCGCTGGCTACTTTGCCCGAAGTCCAGATCTGGCGACCTTTCCGGGCTTTATCTGTGGCGGCCTCGAACACACGGATTTCATACGCCGATTGCAGCACATGCTGACCATCACTAAGCAACTGCCAGCTAAGGCGCGGTCTTGCGACATCCATGCCTATGGGATTGACATGGTATTCGGTAAGAAGTTTGGTGACTTGTTGCTTTGCTTCGGTCATCAGAGACAAGGCACTAAAAAGCACCAGCAAGGAAATTAGTTTGGAATAGTTCATCTTTTGGGTGTATGTTTTTAAAAAAATTGTTGTAATGATAAATATACAAATAGGTGGTCAACTAAAATGGCATCGATCAATTTTTTGCCACTTGCCAGAAGGCAATCTTTGGATTTTTTTAGCTATAGGATAGAACTTTTAGCAAACTATGGCTGTATGACATGCTTTCATACGCCTGCTCACTGCAGCCCAACTGTTTTACACCGGCAAAGGCGCCTGCTTTTCTTCGTCATTGCGAACGGAGCTTTTCGCGTAGTGCGGCAATCTACCAGCTATTGGCCGAGAACCATGAGGATCATTGCTTTACGACAAGCGATTTATATATTCCACTAAATCCTGGTCATCCTGCAATCCTGCGCATCCTGATTCAGACAGTTTGCAAAGGCGCCTGCCTTACTCCGTCATTGCGAACGGAGCTTTTCGCGGAGTGTGGCAATCTGCCGGCTACTGGCAGGGAACCATGAGGATCATTGCATTATGGGACGCGATTTATATTTTTTACTAATCCTGATCATTCCCCCTTTCCCAAAGGGGAGCAAGGGGGATTCAGTAAAAAGATCATTGTAGATTGACAGAGATTGCCACGTCGCTATGCTGCGCAAGCGCTCCTCGCAAAGACGGCAAATAGTGCGAACGGAGCTTTTCGCGTAGTGCGGCAATCTTCCAGCTATTGGCCGGGAACCATGAGGATCATTGCTTTATTGGGCACGATTTATATATTCCACTAAATCCTGATCATCCTGCAATCCTGCGCATCCT
>JAAUQL010000165.1 GCA_012033595.1 Cyclobacteriaceae bacterium
AAATAAGGCTGCTGGACACAGTGAAAATAAAAATGAGAAACTGACCTGGCAACTGGTCAATTTGGTGTTGCCAATTGTTTTTATCGTCATCTTTGGCTTGCTCAAATACTTTTGGCGCAAGCGAAAATATGCCAGCTTCAATGATGGATCAAAGAAGAAAAAATAAGTCGCTGATGTTGGTCCTGGGGCTATTGATTTCCTTTTCGGTGATCCTGGGGCTAACCAAAAACACAAACATCAACACACTGGACAACAAGCAACAATTCAGCGTGCAAGACACCTCAGCAATAGATGAAATCAACATCATTTCTGAAGCATCTGCTATTGCTCTCCAAAGAAAAGAAGGCATATGGATGCTAAATGACACACTCATCGCAGAACAAAATATCGTGAAAGTATTGCTTGCGATCATTAAAGATGCCGAAGTAGTGCGAAATGTACCCAAAAGCCGGAAGGAAGAAATAAGCGAATATATCCGGAATCAGGGCTATGAAGTGGAAATAAAGGCAAATGGCCAAAGCATAAAAAAGTACGCTGTGGCGGGCAATGAAACCAAGACGGTATCGTACATGATGGAAGAAGAACAAGATCCGGCGATAGTGAATATCCCTGGCTACGACAGCTACGTGGCTGGCATATTTGAGATTCCTCTTAATGACTGGCGTGACCGGGTGATACTGAGTTCCAGTTGGCGTTCACTCCAAAATTTATCCATTAATTACACACAGTTTCCTGAATACGACCTTACCATCAAGTTTGAATTTGACTTTCTGAAGGTAGAGGGCGTAAATTCCCTCGACACTGCCCGCATGATGGCCTATATCGATGAATTTGAACAGCTGCAAGCAGACCGGTATCTGGAAAAGGGTCAAAATGCCAGCTATGACAGCCTGCTGCAAACGCCACATACCGTCACCTTAACGATCGAAGATGTGAACCCTGCCAATTCAAAGACCATAGATTTCTATCCACTACTGCTCAATGACCCCATGATGCTGGGATACATCCGCGAAGACAGCCAAAGGGTGCTGTTTGAAGCTGGTAGAATTCAAAAACTATTTGCGGTGAAAGACGATTTCGTGGCCAAAAAAGAATAATCCCGGGCTAAATATCACCTTTTTACCATATTCCAGCATCCGTCAATCACCGTCTGGATCATGTCTTTGTTTAAAATTATTTTTGCTGCAATTGCAGTCGCGCCATGGCGCGAGGTTGTTGTACACCAACCCAGAAATCAGCTCGACTGGCATGGATTTTAGCTGGTTGCTGATCAATCCCAAATGGATAAACCTGTCGGCTATACATGAGTGATCATCTGCGGCACCAATTTCCTTTTCGATAGGTGTATGCTCGTATTGTTGAAAGAAATAAAACTTCTCGGGATTTTGGATCATGTATTTAAAAAGCCGCAGGCACATTGCGGAAAACTCGATGGCATAGTTGCGCTCATCCACCTGGTCGGAGGTGGCTACCTGCCTGAATTCATTATAAATACTCAGGTACAATTCGTGGATCAGCGCTTCTTTGCTGCTAAAATAATGATAGATAGTGCCGGCAGCCACATGGGCTTCTTTGGCGAGCTGTGACATGGGAGTGGCATGCAATCCCTGGCGGGCAATCAGGGTCAACATGGTCGATAGTATTTCTTCTTTTTTCATGGTTGGTAGCGAATGTTCATTCTAATATATTGATTTGCAGGTTCGAATGCCAGGAAACGAATTGGCTTTTAGCTTTTTTCGCCCCTTGCCGGTATCATTTCATTACACTTTCGTAACAAAGTTTTAACAGCTATAGCTGTTTTAATGTGGCAAAAGCTGGCTAATTTTCCATGACCATTTCGAAACGTACCAATGAAAAAAGTTCACTTTTCTCCAGCCTTAGCAGCGCTGCTCTTGGTTTCTGCAATTTTTGTGACGCTGTGTCAACCAAAAAAAACTGAATCTCCCTGGGTGGCTATTCCACCGGCCTACGTCCAATATCTAACCATAGATATTGACAGCCAGTCGGTGTTGCCCAATGGCCGAATCGTGGCTCCTGCAGGCAAGACCATACGAACTGCCCCGCATCCTTACGGACTCACACTCAGTCCGGATGGCAATATAGCTGTCACCGCCAACTCAGGAACCAATCCACTTTCCATCACCATTATAAGGAATATTCTTTCCGAAAATCCGGAAGTGAGACAGGTGCCGCCGGGAGCCAATACCGATGAAGGCATCCTGGCTTCTGTTTTTATGGGATTGGCCATAAGCCCCGATAACCAAATGGTATATGTATCGGGAGGACAAGAAAACAGGATTTATGTTTTCTCTACCATGACCGGCGATAAGCTCGATTCGATTGATTGCAGTTTTCAGGACGAGGAAACTGACTATACACATGGATATATTGGCGACCTGGTACTGACTGCTGATGGCAGCACCATTTACGCGGTAGATCAGCTCAACTTTAGGGTGGTGATGCTTGACGTGGCGGATAAAAAGTTGCTTCGGAGTATTCCCGTAGGAAGGTATCCCTTTGGCATAGTGCTCTCCCCCGACGAGCAAAAACTATATGTGGCCAATGTGGGAATGTATGAATACAAGCCCCTGCCCGGCCTCACAGAAGAAAACATAAAAGAAAAAGGTTTAAAATTCCCGGCTTTTGGCTATGGCACCAAAGAAGCCGAAGTGGGTATAAAAAATGATAGCACGGACATTCCCGGGCTTGGGCCGCAAAATGCCATAGAGGCATTCTCGGTTTTCACCATCGATATTTCTACAAAGGATCACCCGCAGGTGATTGCTAAAAACAAAACCGGCCATCTGGTGGGCTCGCTGGTAGATGGCGTCCCGGCAGTTGGTGGTTCGAGCCCCAACTCACTGGCTGCCACGAGTCAATATGTATTTGTGAGCAACGGCAACAATGACAATATCTCCGTGATCGACATAGCCCAAGACAGCATCGTGCGGCATATTTTCCTGAAACCAGACGAGCGCCTGCAAGCTTTTCGCGGGGTAATACCCTTTGGGCTCGATGTATCGCCAGATCATTCACGGCTGTATGTAGCCGAGGCGGGCATCAATGCGGTGGCTGTGATCGATATTGCCAGTATGGAAGTTTTGGGTCATATCCCTACGGCCTGGTTTCCCTCAAGGGTGAAAGTATCGAAAGATGGAAAAAAGCTGATCGTGACCAGTGCCAAAGGTTTTGGCAGTGGCCCAAATGGCGGCACGGCGTTCGACAAAGAGACACGTGGCAGCTATATCGGCAACCTGATGCTTGGGACGGTGTCTGTGATCGATATTCCGGACACGGAAACGCTTAAAACGATGACCCGGAAGGTGGTGGACAACAATTTTAGATTTGTGAAAGCAAATGACCATTTTTTTGAAAACAGAAAGCAAAACCCCATCCCGATTTACCCCGGCGAACATGAATCGCCGATCAAACACATTGTTTTTATCTCTAAAGAAAACCGTACCTACGACGAGGTATTTGGACAGTTGGAAAATGCTAAAGGTGATGCTTCGCTGGCGCGATATGGCAAAACAAGTGTTTTTTACAATCGTGACCGAAGCGATTCGGTGACCGGCGCTACCGTGATGCCCAATCACTTAAAACTTGCCCGGGAGTTTGCCTTTTCTGACAATTTCTATGTTGACTCCGACCACTCTGCCGATGGGCACAGATGGCTGGTCAACACCTATCCCAACGAATGGGTAGAAACCACTACCTCAGCCAGCTATGGCGGCAATCGAAGATTTAGACCCGACAGCAAGGCGCCGGGAGTATATGCCATGAATGGAGCAGCAGGCGCCATATATCCGGAAGACTATAACGAAGCCGGCTCCATGTGGGATCACCTGGAGCGGCACGATGTGGATTTTTACAACTTTGGCTTTAGTGTCATGTTTGAGCCTGCCAGCTACGAGGCCGCCTACAAATATGAAGGCATACGCCTCATCGCCAACTATCCGGTACCACAGCCACTGATGGGTCGTTCGTCGAGAAGCTACCCCACCTACAACATGGCCATTCCTGATCAGTTTCGCATCGACCAGTTCATCAAAGAATATAACGAAAAATGGAGCGATAGCATCTCGATGCCTTCGCTCATGACGGTGATTATCCCGAATGACCACGGCGCAGGAGAGCGGCCCGAAGCCGGCTACCCGTTTCGCGAGAGCTATATGGCCGACAACGATCTCGCCTTGGGGCGCATAGTGGAATTTTTGTCGCATACGCCCTATTGGAAAAATATGATGATCGTGATTACTGAAGATGATTCTCAAAACGGGGTAGATCATATCGATGCTCACCGCAGTGTACTGTTGGTAGTCAGTCCATGGGTAAAGCGCAACTATGCCAGCCACATGCATTATAGTTTTGGCAGCATTTTCAAAACTTTTTGGAATGTACTGAGCCTGCCCTATCTCAATCAATACGATGCCGCAGCACTTGATTTTGGAGACTTTTTTACAGACCAACCCGATTTTACCCCTTACCGGGCTTTGCCGGTCGATGAGCGAATGTTTCTCCCTCAAAAGGCCCTTGACCCATTCGACGAGCATTTCGACTGGAAAGCCCTCGACGAATCACCGGAACTGGACAATGTGCAGGATTTTATCGAAGACAGCAAAGAACGCGACGAATACAGGCTGGAAAATCTGGAATAAACGTAAGCTACGGGCGAACGTGTATTTCACCGAATAAAGAAGCTACGAAGGATTCAGCTTTCAGTTTTTCGAGTCCATTATAGCCTCCGCCGCCATGCGTACAGCCTTTTGAACTACCCGGGTACACTTGGTGGTGGCATCGGCTAGCTGGAATTGCCGCAATGCTTCGGGATCCATAAGGTCAAAGCTTTTGCCAAAGGCCTTTTCCTGTATGCGACAACACAGGGTACTGCCCAATTCTGCTTCAAACCTGGCAACAAAGGAGTTGGCTGGCACCAGCGATTGTCGGTAAGCTTCCCAATCTTCGAGGTGATCGCGGCCAAAAACCATCCCCAACGCAAGCAAGGCTCCTGTGATTGCCCCGCAGGTTTCGCCACGTTCGGCTATTCCCGGCATAGGGGTCAACGCTTTGAGCACCTCTTCTCCACCCAGACCAAACTGCTCAGAAAGGGCAAGAAAGGCAGATTGTGCACAATGATGTGATTTTCCATGGCCAGCGATACCCGCTGATCGAGCATGGCAAAAACCTGGTCTTTGTCCATGGCGAGCGTTAGCTGCATAGCTTCAGGGTCATGGACAAGGGTTGTGGCCTTGCGGGCAGCCGAAGGTGGCTGACCAGGTGAACAAGCCAGGGTGGTGCCGAGCAGGGGCATCGCACCTAACATTTTTAAAAAAAACGGCGGGGATGTTTCATGATTGTACTTTTTTTTTGAAATCCTGAGCTGAAAACAGCGTATCGGAACATCTAAGTAAAAACCAAAACAGCA
>JAAUQL010000166.1 GCA_012033595.1 Cyclobacteriaceae bacterium
GTTCATCCTGCAATCCTGGTCATCCTGATTCAGACAGTTTGCAAAGGCGCCTGCCTTACATCGTCATTGCGAACGGAGCTTTTCGCGGAGTGTGGCAATCTGCCAGCTATTGGCCGGGAACCATAAGGATCATTGCATTATGGGACGCGATTTATATTTTTCACTAATCCTGGTCATCCTGCAATCCTGCGCATCCTGGTTCAGACAGTTCGCAAAGACGGCAATAGTTTGTTGCGCCTGCCTTACATCGTCATTGCGAACGGAGCTTTTCGCGTAGTGCGGCAATCTTCCAGCTATTGGCCGGGAACCATGAGGATCATAGCTTTATAGAAAGTGATTTATATTTTTTACTAATCCTGTTCATCCTGCAATCCTGCGCATCCTGATTCAGACAGTTTGCAAAGACCTACTGGCTCACCACCTTCTCTTTTGGCACAAAAAATACCCTTTTCACCCATCGCGGCAAAAATATGGCTCCCAACAGAAGATATGGATAGTAAGTAAACAAGCGCCATAGCAGGTTGACGATGAGGGTATAATCACCCAAATTTTCATTGAAAAATATGGGGAAGAAATACTCGGCTGTGCCGCTGCTGCCCGGAGTAGGCGAAATGAGCATCACTACCCAAAGAATGATCTGTTTGCCAAATATGGTGATATGCTCCAGGAACGAAATGCTGGTGAAGGAAGCCATCAGGAAATTCAACAGTAGGTACCGCGATGACCAGATGAACAAGGTAGATAAACTGAGGTACAACCAAAATCTTTTGCCCATGCCTTTTAGCTGTTCAGAAGCCAATATCATTTCTGTTCCCCGTTCGTATGCGGCATAACGCCATTTTTTCAAAAGCCTGGTCGACGTTATTTTTATCAGTACCCATTTGAACAGCCGCGGATTGATAAGCAGTGCAAAAGCCATCACAAAGGTGTAGATCGAAATGAGGCTATAGCTCACAAAAAACAGCATGTCCATACTCGACTCCAGGGCATTGGCATCGGCACCCGATTGCGGAAAGACCATATCCATACCCAAAAACAAGGTGATAGGAGCGGCCAATACAAAAAACAAATTGTCGAAAATGGCGGTGAGCAATACAAACCCCAGTGCTTTGCCCGGCTTAATGCCTTCTTTCCATAAGATAAACACGGCCACGGCCGTACCTCCTACCACAGAAGGCGTCACCGCTGAGGCAAACTCCCATAAGATGATCACGTACAGGCTGCTCGTCCAGCTTAGTTCGTTTTTGGTAATGCTCTTAATCCGAAAAATATAGCCTGCAAACCTGGCAAAAAACACAATGCTGGCCAAAGCCACGGGCATCCACGCCGCATCAAATACGAGCGTGAGCTTGTCGGCGGTAATGGTCGGGTCGCTCCAGAACAAATACGCCACTATACCCAGACCGAGGCCAACGGGCACCCATACCTTGCGAGGGTTTAGCGTCTTAAGGATTTTTTTAGCATCCAGATCCATCTACTCTACCAGTTCCTTTTCCAATGTTTCGATCCAAAAATTATTGTAGCCCTCGCCCAGGTGGATCCTGATCTGCTGCAATTGGAGCAATTCCAATATGGCAAGGAAATTATAAATAACGCCTATCCGTTCGCGGTTCAACTCAATCACTTGCAAAAATGACAACTTTTGATTTTCCAGCACCTTGGCATAGATAAAATCTTTTTGACCCGAGATGGTATAAGGATATTGCACCACATGATGGGTGGGTTTTTCTGATTCGAGTTCAAACCTTTTCAAGACCTTTTGATACACCTTCAGCAATTTGTACAAATCCACGTCTTGCAACTCGCTCTCCACATTTACGGTTTCGGCCAGCTTCTTCAGCTCCTTCAATACGTTGCCCCGCTTTTCTTTCAGCAGCATTTCCGACTCCATGGTCATCAATTCGGCCAGCACCGACTTGTATTTTTTGTACTCCAGCAGGTGCTGTACCAATTCTTCGCGGGGGTCTATTTCGTTGCCCTCTTCGTCTAACTGAGGCCGGGGCAAAAGCATTTTGGCCTTGATGCGCATCAATTTGGCTGCCACCAGAATAAACTCACTGGCTACTTCTATATTCATCTTTTCCAACTCCTTGAGATACTCCAGGAAATTGGCGGTGATTTGCGAAATGGGGATGTCGTAAATATCGAGCTCGTCCCTTTCAATAAAAAAAAGGAGGAGGTCGAAAGGGCCTTCAAATAGCGGTATTTTTACTTCAAAACTCAATGGTATTCTGTTTTGGTTTTAGGGGTTTTTGAATGTGTGCAGCAGCCAATGGAGCTCAAAGGTATTTATATTAAAATGATTAAAATAAGCATTAACAAAAAAATAATGTAATTTTGGGCGACCGTTTGCGATGAAACCAGCACGTTATTTTTTTGATTTGAACAATATAGATGTTTAAAGGTTCTAAGCAATAGTTAAACAAAATGAGTATGCTAATTCAACCTGGCCCGGTCCTTTCCCAGATCAACTCCCCCGACGATGTTAAAAAGCTAGATCAAGCCCAACTTGTGGCGCTTAGCAATGACCTTAGACAATTTATCATTGATAGCGTGTCGGTGTATGGGGGTCATTTTGGTGCCAGCCTCGGGGTGGTAGAGCTTACCGTCGCCTTGCATTACGTATTCGATACACCATACGACCAGCTCGTGTGGGATGTAGGCCATCAGGCTTATGGTCACAAAATACTCACCGGCAGGCGCGATCTATTTCATACCAACCGAACATACCATGGCATTTCGGGTTTTCCCAAACGATCGGAGAGTCCCTATGATACCTTCGGCGTGGGGCACTCCTCCACCTCCATTTCCGCCGGATTGGGCATGGCCATCGCCAACAGATACAAAGGCGAAAAAGAACGCCAGCACATTGCCGTAATCGGCGACGGCGCCATGACGGGCGGCATGGCCTTCGAAGCCATGAACCACGCCGGGGTGTCCAACTCCAACCTCCTCATCGTACTCAACGACAATTGCATGTCGATAGACCCCAACGTGGGGGCGCTCAAAGACTACCTCACCGACATTACCACATCGCAGACCTACAATAAGATGAAGAACGATGTGTGGAAGATACTGGGCAAAATGAGCAAATTTGGCAAGAGCGCCCGTGAGATAGCTTCCAAACTCGACAGCAGTCTTAAGTCGCTCATCCTGCATCAAAGCAACCTGTTCGAGTCGCTCAACCTGCGCTATTTCGGTCCCATCGACGGGCATGATGTGGATCATCTGGTGCATGTGATGAACGATCTGAAAAATATACCGGGACCAAAAATCTTGCATTGCATCACTACCAAGGGAAAGGGCTTTGCCCTGGCCGAAAAAGACCAGACCAAGTGGCATGCGCCCGGCAAGTTCGATAAGCTGACCGGGGTGATCAGAACCAAAGAACAAAGCATTCCGCAACCACCACGATATCAGGACGTATTTGGCGAAACACTCCTGGAACTGGCCCTGCAAAATGAAAAAATTATGGGCATAACCCCGGCCATGCCCTCGGGCTGCTCTATGAACATTATGATGAAGGCACTGCCCGAGCGCGCATTTGATGTAGGCATAGCCGAGCAACATGCCGTTACCCTGTCGGCAGGCATGGCCTCGCAAGGTCTGGTGCCGTTTTGCAACATCTACTCTACCTTTATGCAGCGCGCATACGACCAGGTGATTCACGATGTGGCTATTCAAAAATTGCCCGTGGTGCTATGCCTCGATCGCGCCGGACTGGTAGGTGCCGATGGCCCCACCCACCATGGTGCATACGATCTGGCCTATATGCGCTGCATTCCCAACCTCACCGTGGCCTCGCCTATGAACGAAAGCGAGCTGCGCAACATGATGTACACCGCCCAACTGCCCGACCGCGGCCCCATGGTCATCAGATACCCGAGGGGACAGGGCGTTATGGTCGATTGGAAGACCGATTTTGAAGAAATGGAACTGGGCACGGGCAGGCAGGTATGCCAGGGCGATGAGCTTGCCGTATTGTCGATCGGGCACATAGGTAACAATGTGGTGGAGGCTTTTGCTGAGCTGGCCGAAAAAGAAATCCATCCGGCCCACTACGACATGCGCTTTGCCAAGCCCTTAGACGAAGCCTTGCTGCATGATATTTTTTCTTCATACAAAAAAATAGTGACTATAGAAGACGGCTGTCTGCAGGGTGGCTTTGGCTCGGCGATACTGGAGTTTATGGCCGACCATCAATATACCGCCCAGGTAGTCCGCCTGGGCATTCCGGACACGATCATAGAACACGGCGAACCAGAGCAACTGCATCATGAATGTGGCTACGATGTAGAAGGAATCAAAAATCAAATCATCAGGATGCTGGAACCATCCTTAGCAAAACTTTGATCAATGAAACACATATTTTTTTATGAAACCGGCTCCGGGTTTCCCCTTATTTTCCTCCATGGTTTTTGTGAATCGAGCGACATTTGGATGGCACTTAGCGAAGAATTGTCGGATCGCTACCGCATTATTTGCCCCGATTTACCGGGCTTTGGGCAGAGTCCGCTGCCTGAAGAGCCCTTCTCGCTCCAATCCATTGGCGATGGCCTGGTTGCCTGGCTCAAAAATATGGACATCGACCAGTGTATCGTCATAGGTCATTCGCTTGGCGGATATATTTCGTTGGAAATACTTCGAAAACACCCGGATTTTGTAGCGGGCATAGGGCTATTGAATTCGTCCGCATTTGGCGATAGCCAGGAAAAAAAGGACAACCGAAACAAGCTCATCGAATTTATAGATAGAAATGGCGTGGAGCCCTTTATCAACACATTCGTGCCCTCCTTGTTTTATCCCCCTACCATAGCAAAGCACCAGGAAACCCTGGAATCCATCAGCTCCAAAGCTATGGATATTGATCCGCAATCGGTAATGCAATATGCCGCTGCCATGCGCGAAAGGCCTGATAGCGTCGATCTGCTTCACAAATACCGCGACCGCATTATGCTCATCGCCGGTGAATTTGACCAGAACGTTCCTCTGGAAAAATCATTGCAAATGAAAAAAATCCTGGATGATGACAACGTGTCTATCGTGCCCGACAGCGCTCACATGAGCTTGTTTGAGCAAAGCGAAATGTGCTATGGAGCCATCAGGAAATTTGCCGGCCATCTTACCGCTCAACCCTGATAGTGTTTATTTCCGCAGCATCTCCAAACCTGTCAGGTTTTAATCCAAGGTCGTTGAATTAATTTGATTTGAAGAGGATTCTCCAAACCTGACAGGTTTTATTACCATGTCTTGTAAGCATTCAATCTCCAGGGACAATTTCAGACCTCCTGACTTGACCATCGAAATATAGCAAAAAGGGCGAAAAGTCGTAAATTGTCATTGTCGCAAAACGCTATAGATATGCAGATGCAAATGCCAATATTTCCAACAGGAACCAAG
>JAAUQL010000167.1 GCA_012033595.1 Cyclobacteriaceae bacterium
AGAAACCACCCTGAGCTTCGAGAAGGATTTGGGTATTTTGCGCTTGGCAGAAAAGTGCAACGGAGCGGGCGAATGCCGCCGCTCACACCTTTCGGGAGGTACGATGTGCCCCAGCTATATGGCCACCCGCAACGAGCAAGATACTACCCGCGCTCGTGCCAACATCTTGCGCGAATACCTGACCCACTCGCACAAAAGCAATCGCTTCGACCACGAAGAAATCAAAGAGGTAATGGACTTGTGCCTCAGCTGCAAGGGCTGTAAGTCGGAGTGCCCCTCCAATGTGGACGTGGCCAAGCTCAAGGCGGAGTTTTTGCAGCAATACTACGATGCCCAAGGAGTGCCCTTTCGCACGCGCCTTGTGGCCAATTTTACACGCAGCCAGCGCTGGGCGGCCTTGCTTCCCTCCATCTACAACTACCTTATCAAGCAAGATTTCACCTCGCGCATTATCAAAAAAATAGCAGGATTTGCTCCTAAAAGAAGCTTGCCCGCCTTGTACCGCACTACCTTGCGGGCTTGGTTTCGCCAGTACCAACAAATGCCCCGCGAGCGCAAGGTCTTGCTCTTTTGTGATGAGTTTACCAATTACAATGATACCGAAGTAGGCATCAAAACCATCTTGTTGCTCAATGCCTTGGGCTATGAGGTGCGCTTGGCTGCCCACCAAGAGAGCGCCCGCACCTATCTCTCTAAAGGTTTGCTACGCCAAGCCCGCAAAATCGCTTATCACAATATCCAAGCACTTGCCCCTTTGGTAAGCCAAGAAATGCCCATGATAGGCATAGAACCTTCGGCCATTCTTTCTTTCAGAGATGAGTACATAGACCTGATGCGCGGCAATATGCAGGCCAAGGCCGAAAAACTTGCCCAACACTGCTTCTTGCTGGAGGAGTTTTTGGCTGCCGAAATAGAGGCCGGAAACCTGCAAAAGGAGCAGTTCGACAATTCCGAAAAGCGCATTATCAAAGTACATGGGCACTGCCACCAAAAAGCCCTCTCTTCGATGACTTACACCAAAAAAGTGCTCTCCTTTGTTCCCAACTGCGAAATGCACCTGATTCCTTCGGGCTGCTGCGGTATGGCGGGCAGCTTCGGCTACGAGCAGGAGCACTACGAGGTATCTATGCAGATTGGCGAGCTGGTGCTTTTCCGGCACTGCGCAGCCTGCCCCAAGATGCTTGGGTAGTGGCTTCGGGCACTAGCTGCCGCCACCAAATCAAAGATGGTACAGACCGCAAGGCCATGCACTTGGCCGAGGCGCTCTGGGAAATGGTGAAGAAAAGACTAAAAAAAGCCCCTCAAGTTTTTTAAAAACCTGAGGGGCTTGGAAAAGTATACGCTTTTTTAGAGCTTAGTTTCTTTTGATTTCATCAAACTTGCTGTCTTGGGCTTTGCGCGGGAAGATATTGTTGTTGGTGTCAATATCGGCGGTTTCCAAGCGCGGGTCTAAAAGAAACTCCACCACTTCCTTATCAGTAATAAATACCTTCGAGGCCTGCTCAGGGTTCATTCGCCATACTTCAGCCGGAATGTGCTCAACGCGTGTGCTGCCATCTTTGAATTTCATCTGTACGATGAGCGGCATAACCAAACCACCTACATTTTTCACTTTCACGGTATAGAGGTAATTGCCTTCTTTGACCAAGGCTTTTTCTTCCTCTTTGGGCTTGAGACCGTTTTGCTCCATACGTGCAAAGATATTCTCAAAGCTTTGCTGGTTGGCTTCTTTGGTTTCGAGTACAGTATTTTCGGGCTTGCCCAGCTTGTAGGCCAATACTTCCTCCAAAGAGATATCGCAAGGCTCAGTGGTATAGAACCAACCTCTCCAGAACCAATCCAAGTCCACACCGGAGGCATCTTCCATCGTACGAAAGAAATCAGCGGGCTTAGGATGCTTGAATGCCCAACGTTGTGAATATTCTTTAAATGCTTGTCAAACAACTCGGGTCCCATCACTGTTTCGCGTAGTAATGTGAGAGCAGCGGCAGGCTTACCGTATGCATTGGGACCAAAATCACCAGCAGGAATGTCATCCGATTGCCACATGATGGGGCGCATCATCTCTTTATCGCCACGCATATAGCCGGCCATGCCTTTTGGTGAGCCCCAACTGATGTTTACATCGGGGTAACGCTCGCGTTTCGTTTCTCTTTCAAGAAAGGAATTCAATCCTTCATCCATCCAACTCCATTGGCGTTCATCAGAATTAACAATCATAGGAAAGAAATTATGCCCTACTTCATGAATGATTACGCCTACCATGCCTTCATATGTTCGCTGCGAATAAGTGCCATCACTTTTTGGGCGGCCTCCATTGTAGCAGATCATCGGATATTCCATTCCCTGATTGGCGGTATGAACCGAATAAGCCGTTGGGTACGGATATTCGAACGTGCGGGCAGAATAAACCTCCAAAGTATTTTTAATCGCTTTGGTAGACTCTTTGGCCCATAAAGGGTTTCCTTCTTTCGGATAAAGTGACTGTGCCAGCGGGGTTTTATCACCCACTTTCACAGCCATCGCATCCCAAATAAATTTACGAGAAGTGGCAAAGGCAAAGTCGCGCACATTCTCAGCATGAAACTCCCAGGTGCTTTTCTTCTTCGAACGTTCCTTTTCTTTCTTTCGTGCCTCATCTTCAGTTACGATAAAAACGGGGGCATCAAAAGTTTTCTTGGCGCGATCAAATCGTTCAATCTGATCTTTTGTCAACACTTCTTTTGGATTTTGTAACATACCGGTTGCGCCAACAATATGATCGGAGGGTACGGTAATACGCACGCGATAATTTCCAAACACCAATGCAAATTCACCCTGCCCCATGAATTGTTTGTTTTGCCAGCCTTCGTAATCATCAAACACGCACATGCGTGGAAACCATTGCGCAATAGCATAAAGCGCATTGCCATCGGCTGGAAAAAATTCGTAGCCGCCACGTTCACTAAACTGCATCCGATCTTTTTCCACATAGCTCCACTCAACAATAAAACTATATTTGTCACCCGTTTTCATAGCTGTAGGCAAATCAACCCGAAGCATGGTGAAGTTGATTGAGTAAGAAAGGTCTTTTCCCGTTGTTGCATCTTTTACGGATTTTATTTTAAAGCCGCCCTCATAGCCATACGCATTAGAAGCCAGCGGAAAAAACTTTACCGGAATGGAATCCCGTACGCGATTTGTTTCGGTTTTGTCAGTCATGTTTCCATTCGACAAATTGTTCTGATCTAATTGTAACCAGAGGTACCGCAAAACTTCAGGTGCATTATTGTAATAGGTTATTGTTTCACGGCCGGTGATCAACTGGGTATCTTCGTTTAACTCTACCGCTATTTCGTAATCGGCACGTTGCTGCCAGTAATTGGCTCCAGGAGCGCCCGAGGCGGAACGATAGCTATTAGGAGTCGGTAATTGCTGGTCGAGTTGTTCAAATTTGCTTGCCAGTTTTGTTGCGCATTGGTCGACAAACGAAACGTAAATACAGAAACAATGATAATAATAATATACTTCATATAGGGAGGTAGAAAATTCAAGTCACAAAATTAAAAAGACCAGTGGAATAGTTTCCACTGGTCAGTAATATAATCTTAGTATTCCCGATAAGGGATACCAGAAAGGGCTATTTGCCCTTTTTCTTCATTTCATTAAACTTATCTGGTTGGGCAACTTTAGGGAATACATTGTTTTCAATGCTGATATCGGCTGTTTCTTTTAGCGGATCGATTACGACATTAACTACTTCTTTGTCTTTCGCAAAAACCTTTGTTACACGCGTTTCATTTAAACGCCATATTTCGGCCGGAAGTCTTTCAATTTCTTTACTTCCATCTTTAAATGTCCACTCAATGATTACCGGCATAATTAATCCACCCTGATTCGAGAGCGTGATTTCATAGAAATTTTTTGTCTCCATTTTTGAAATCATGGACTTATCATCTAATCGGTTGGCAAACTCCCCATACATCCGGTTTTCAGTTGGGATAACGCTGAAGTATTGCGGGCCTTCACTAAAATCTGCGGGCTTCTTATCATCATTTTTAGCAGCCAGATCGCCTTTGGTTGCGGTCTTAGTTTTGTTTTCAAGGGTGGTTTGATCCTTTCGCACTTTAAACCATTTCACATCATCTACCGATACATCGCAGTTGTCGGTGGTATAAAACCAACCGCGCCAAAACCAATCAAGATCAACGGCAGAAGCATCTTCCATAGTACGGAAAAATCAGCTGGTTTAGGATGCTTAAAAGCCCACCGCTCTGCGTATTCTTTGAACGCCTGATCAAAAAGTTCTGGTCCCATTACAGTCTCGCGTAAAATATTAAGCGCTGTTGCACACTTCGCGTATTGCTCATTTCCAAAATTGGAACGCACTACTGATTCGGAGTTAACCATGAGTGGTCTCTGCAAGTCAGCATTTCCTTTCATATAAGGAACAATATTGGCCGCAGGACCTCTTCCTATCGGCTTGTCCGGATAGTTCTCCACTTCCGTGCGATACTGAACGAATGTATTTACACCTTCATCCATCCAGGTCCACTGGCGTTCGTCATTGTTAATAATCATAGGGAAAAAGTTGTGTCCCACTTCATGAATGATAACGCCAATCATTCCCCACTTTACCCGATCCGACACCGTGCCATCAGCATTGGGTCTGCCGAAGTTGAAGCAGATCATAGGGTACTCCATGCCCAATGAAGCGGCATGTACGGAGGTTGCCTGTGGATACGGATAGTTTATAGAATACTTTGATACGTGACTAACGTGTGCTTAACGGCCATTGTAGATTCTTTCTCCCAAAGCGGATTGCCTTCTTTGGGATAATACGACATAGCTAGTGGAGTTTTTATCGCCCACTTTTACTGCCATAGCGTCCCAGATAAATTTACGTGAGGTGGCGAATGCAAATCCCGAACATTCTCCGCTACAAATCGCCATGGTTTTTTTAGCTGTTGATTTTGATTTTTCACGTTGTATGGCTTCTTGCTGTGTACAAATGACAACCGGTTTATCGAAGGTAGTTTTTGCTTTTTCAAAGCGTGTATACTGCTCGGCAGTTAGTACTTCTTTTAGATTTTGCACCATGCCGGTTCCGCCCACAATATGATCGGCTGGAACAGTGAGGTTAACCTGATAATTACCAAAGGTTAGTGTGAACTCGCCCTGACCTAAAAACTGTTTGTTCTGCCAACCATTCACATCATCATACACACACATGCGCGGAAACCATTGTGCTATGATGTATAGATAATTGTCTTCTTGCGGAAAGTATTCCATACCACTGCGACCATCATTTGGGGTCACGTT
Organism: Cyclobacteriaceae bacterium; assembly: GCA_012033595.1. GTDB lineage: Bacteria > Bacteroidota > Bacteroidia > Cytophagales > Cyclobacteriaceae > JAAUQL01. Next base: position 5,302 of record JAAUQL010000167.1, read on the forward strand.
TTTCATGCGGTCGTTTAATTTTAAATGACCACTCTACAGAGAATGACATTTTTTGTCCTGCTGCCAAAGTTTTTAGGCAGATCAACGCGCATCAT
>JAAUQL010000168.1 GCA_012033595.1 Cyclobacteriaceae bacterium
TTCTTTGGGCTTACACGTGGATTCAAAATATCCTTCGTGTTTGTAACGACTACAAGATCTGTTTCATCCAACACAAATTTTCCATTCCTGGGATCCTGCAGTGCATTTAAATTAAGTTGATTGTAGATTCCATCATTTGAAATATAAATCCGTTGCGGCATTTTTTGTTTCGGCATGTGACTTCGGATAGAATCGATTATAGGTTGCCAATAAGTTTTATATGACAATGAATCTTCCGATTGAAGTGTTATGGAATTGTAGTAGTTCTTGTAAAACTGTTTATCGAGGTGTTTAGATTTTGTGCTCATGACCAAAGACATAACCGGTTGTTGTGTTGTCTCAGGAGTAATAATCAAAGCTCCATAAACCAATCCATCTACCAGCCGGATAATTTCGACCGCTGCCTCTTTTGGTTTTAAAGATTTCTGTATCGTATGCCATGTTACTTTTTCAAATTGAAAGCCCGACCTGAAACTGCGAGAATTTTTCAGTAAGCCATTTTTCGTTTTCTTCAATCTTACCCTTAAGTTGTGAAGATCGGTGGCGGGCATTTTGCCTTCAACCAGCCCTTGCGCCAACTGATTTTTCCGTTCCTCCCAAAAGTGAATAGATTTTAATCAAAATAGTGTCGCCACTTTGCAAAATATTTTTCTTCATGCGCTTGCTGGCATTGAGAATAACAGCTTTCGTAGTTAGTTGCAAATCAAATAATCGACCAGGAATTTCAGAATTGATATAGGGTGTTTCAGAATCCTGTAGCGGAATTAGTCCGGAGATACTTAACGCAAAGGATTTATAAGATTCTATGAATTCAAGTTGATTTTTATAGAAAGCAAGTTTTTCGTTATCACTCAAATAAGTAAAGTTGTGAACAATATCATCAAGCAAGCTTTGAATCAAATCATAATAAACGGAGTCGGCCTGTGTATAATTACCAGCCCAATGGTAGCTCTCCGCTAAATTAAACAAGGTTGTCTTATGAAGCTTAGGCTGTACTGCTTCCTTTGAATATTGAATTCGAAGAGATTCATTTAACAATACGATGGCGGAGTCGTACGATTCAATCGTCAATTTTAATGTGCCAAGATTATTTAGAATGGCTGTGTGGAGATAGGAATTTTTATAATTGCTATTAGCAATCCGCTTTAATGCTTCCTGCCAATAAAAATTGGCTGAATCATACTGATCCCTGTTACTGTAAATACTCCCAAGATTTTGTAAGGCATTAATTTCGTTGAGTAGGTCGGGCTTGCTTTGGATCAAGCGATAGTACATACGGGCATAACGCAAAGCCTGATCAATATTATAAATCTCATTATTATATGTAAATAGATTGTTAACGGTAGTCTGATAAGTGGGCCACGACTCGTAATTGTCAGGATAAGTATCTTTTAGCATAGTAAGTTGCAGCTCGAGCAATTGAATTGCCTGGGGCACTTGTCCTTTACTGTAGTGAATAGAGGCATCTAAACTGTTAATTGTAATTTGCGCATCAAATACGTTATAGATAGCTGTGTCATAATGAGCCTTGTTGTCTTTGGGTATAGACACTAGAACAAACCTCGCCCAATTCAAATAATATTCGGCACTATCGTAGATAGCCAATCCAGCAAAGGTTTTAGATAACTCCGCCAGCGATTCAACCTGACCTACATGTGGGAGATTGTAAACAAGAAAGCTAAGATTAACAACCTCCTTAAAATTATAGAGCGCTTGAAGGTAATCACCCAAACCTGCTTGCGCATAACCCTTGTTTGACAAGGATGCCATATATTGACTTGTATTTTCCCAAACTGATGAGTGGCTAATTCGAGCGCTTGGTCGGCTGCAATAATTGCTTCTGCATACTTACCCTCATGATATAGCTGCATGCCTTTGCCATTCACGCTCTTCCAATCCTGACATACAGCTTGAAAAAAAATGAAGAGGAAAAGAAGAAGGAATAAAAAACGCATTTTCAAAATTAAGGAAAGCTAAATGCGTTTGGAAATCAAAGTTTAGAGACGTCTATCTTAAAAAGATCAGCCGCATTCTTCCACAGGATAAGTTCTTTTTTTTCTTCAGGCAGATCCAGTTGTCTCATAAAATTCAAATACGAACTCATATTTGATATAGGCCAGTCGGTACCATACAACAAATAACGTGGATTCCCAGCGTAGGTAATCATTTCTTCTAACTCATTCTTCATATACTTCTCGAACTTATCAGAAAAATCACCGAGCACCAATCCGGAAAAATCGGCAAAAAACATTTTTTGTTTTTGTAAACTACTTCCATACAATCCTTTATCCAGGGATTGCCCACATGACAAATCACAATTTTCAAGTCTGGAAAATCCACGGCTACATCGTCAATATGGATAGGGTGAGAATATTTGATTTTACCCTTCGGTGAATAGGTATCGCCCGAGTGGAACATAACGGGAACATCATATTCAACAGCCATATCATAAACAACTTTCATCCGGTTATCGTGGGGATAAAAGGGTTCGTACCCAGGATAAAGCTTTAACCCCTTTATTAGACCCGATTCAAGATACTGACTGATCTCACGCAAATCGCGATGATCATAATTTAAATAACTGATGCCTGCTACCACGCCAAGGTTATCTCTTCCACTAAATTGCCTCAACTACTTTTTGCGTGCTGGGCCGGTGTTCATTCACTTTATAGGATGTAAGCACCAGCGAATAATTGACCTTGTTTTCTATCATAGTCTCAGAGAGTTTGTCAAGGCAATCTTCCAAAGAAACTACGCGCTCCTCATGATAGTTATTAATATGTGTGTGGACATCAATAATCATAGTTCAATTTTTTGGGGAATTACTTCAAAGATAACAATAGCGGTTTGCGATTCAATGCACGCGTTAAAAACGCACGCTAGATATCTACTAATTACCGAAAATGACTCAGGCGCGTGTTTGCAACGCGTGCCTCCTGCTTGGCCATTACTGCACCACCTTTTTCACCACATCAACAACTTTTCCTTTCTTCCGTGCATATACACTGTTGTCGTACATGGCTTCGCAACTTACGGCAGGCAAATAATAACTGCCGGCATAACTAGCAGTGAGCAGTACCTTAAACGTTTTGCGTTGATTGGCATTCAAATCAAAATAGGTATATACGCGGTCGTCACGTATATCCTGGTAGGTCGCTATGTCTCCGGTAATTCCTGAACCTTCATCGCCCGTTAAGCGTAAATTGTTTATCTCCCACCCCGATGGAAAGATTTGATTTAACGCCAGGTTTTTATAAATGCCGCGCATACCTGGATTAGTTACTGTAACCGTTGCCACAAACTCAGTACCTTGTTCCAATACCGTTGGATCTACCGGAATACCCGATGAACTCGCATAGGTAACATTAATCGAAAGGTTCTTCTCTCCATCCTCCTCTGCACCGCGCGCGGGCACTCCTTCCGAAATCAGTCGCACAAACAACGTTCCCTTGCTTTCACTGGTAATTTTTAGATTACCCCCTTTTGCTCCTTCCATAGGAAGATTTACCTGCGCCATGGTTAATGCAGTATTGGCATTTACTTCTTTGCCATTGTAGGTGTAAGTAAATTTCAAATCTCCTTTCTCCCCACCGGCATATGCACCTACCGACTTTAAACACCAGGCCAACGTTTGCGTGCTCATCCAATAGTTCGAGTTACTCATTGCTTCAGAAATTTCTTTAACCAATTCAAAAGCTTTGGTGCGATCGTTGAGTAACAAAAGCGTTTCGAGCATGATGGCTTTATCGCGCAAATCAGAACCATACGAATACGCCAACTCCTGATATGGTTTTATTTGCATCGGTAGTTTATCAATCAACTGCTTCCCCGCTTCTGGCTGACCCGCCTTTACGTAAGCAGCAGCCAACATCCATGCAGCTGTAGGTGGAAGATTCCCTTGTTCGCGTAAGCGATTCATTGCGCCCAATTCGGCATCGCCCGCAAGTGCCAATGTGTATAACCGATAAGCCTGAATCAATTCGCTGCTACTGTACTCCTGATTTTACGCCAGCTCTGTGCTTTATTTTTTTGATATTTTTCCAGCGCTTAATCATATCGTTTGGTACGAAGTAGCCTTTCGTTTCTGCTTCAATTAGAAAATGCCCGGCATAGGTGGTACCCCAGCTATCGGTGTCTTCATGACCGGGCCAATACGAAAAACCACCATCGCGATTTACAAACGACTTTAAGCGTTCAACACCCGCTTTAACATTTCGTTGAATAACATTCTTTTCTTCTTCTGTAAGTGCTTTCACTTTATCAAGATACAATTGTGGAAACACCGAAGAGGTAGTTTGTTCAATACACCCATAAGGATATTGTAACAAGTACCGCATGCGCTGCCCTAAGTTAATCGGTGGTAAGCTCGACACTTCCAATATCGATGTGTTGGTTCCTGCAATACCAATTGGTGTAACGGTACCCGTCCATACTTTACCAGCTTCCAGCACAGCATCCTGCACTTGCGTGATGGGTGGATTTGGATTCCGTACCTCAATTTCAATTTCATCTGTAGCAGAATAATTTCCAGACGAGGCCGTTACCCGAATTTTTGCTTTACCGGTTTCCGCCTTTACCATCAAACCAAAATCAAGCGTAAGATCAGATTCTCCACCCATGGAAATTGTTCGTGAACTTTCATCAGTCATACTTATCGGGCCGCTAACTTTTATTTCAACTTTTACATTGTTGATCCCTTTTTCACTCGTGAATAAAGTAATGGGCAGCTTCACTCTTTCTTCCGGGCCAAGTACCCGGGGCAAGGTAGCGAGTACCATCAATGGCTTACGTACCGGAGTTGCTTTTTCAGTTTTTCCATAGGCACCTTCATATCCTGCTATCAACATGGTTCTCACAGAGCCAATGTATTGTGGCATAATGAAACGATGCTCATTACTACCACCATTCAGTGTAATGGGTCCAAAAAACAAGACCACCGGCTTAAAACGATTTGCTTTTGCATCATCCTCTTTTGCCGCTAACTCGGCATCGCCACCTAAGGCGAGCAACCGCTCAACTCTTCCGCCATATGCACCCATCACTTGATCGTATAAATCCCATGTCTTTACACCCAATGCTTCACGCGCATAAAAGCGGCTCCATGCATCCGGTGTTTTAAAGCGCGTGAGATCGAGTAACCCTTCATCTACAATCGCGAGTGTGTAAGTCATCTTGCGTTTAGCTTTTTCTGATACTTTAATCACTACTTCTTTTCCTGGCTCCAACACATCGGGCATAGAAATAACCGGATCAAGATGTGTACCCGGATCTTCCACTTGAATAGGAATTATTCCATACATCCGAATGGGCAGATCATTCACTGTTTGTGCATGCGGTTGAAGCAAC
>JAAUQL010000069.1 GCA_012033595.1 Cyclobacteriaceae bacterium
AAAATAGTTCAATTGGATTTGTTTGCCTTAAAAAAGGGGGGTGTTTTTCAAAATATCGAAAAATCACCTTAGAACTCAATTTTAGACCCTTTTTTGCCTAAATTGGAATTTGGTCGGATGACAATAAATATAAATTAAGCTCTTATGAAAGTTTTGATTTTTTAATGGAGACCTGCTACCTAACTAAAAATGGAGCGGAAACGAAAAGCCAAACGAGTTAATAATTTCTAACCTTTTAAAACTAATACTATGGATGCGCAAAAAGTGGATATGTTTATTATGACAAATGCTAAATTTTTAGAAAGTCATCAGATAAATGCAGTCAGAGATAGGCTCATAGCCAGCGACGACACAAAATGGGGCATGATCTCAACAGTTCAATTGAAAGATCCAACTACAAGTTTGATCGTGTCGATTTTGGCTGGTTCACTCGGTATCGATCGATTCATGATCGGTGATACAGGTCTTGGAATTGGCAAACTATTAACGTGTGGAGGATTTGGCATATGGACAATAGTAGATTGGTTTATGATCCAGGCAGCCACCAGAGAGAAAAATATGCAAAAACTACAACGCTTTTTGTATTGATGAAACAGAGCAGGAATAAGCTATACTCAGTGATGTTTATAGCTTGTTTGGCAGGTTATATTTGGATTTATTATGTATTACTGGGTAACCATAATGGTAATAAGTCGGTTGAAGTTTGTCTTATAAAGCATTTTACAACTATAGCCTGCCCCTCCTGCGGTTCTACTCGAGCAGTAATTTTGATAATTCAAGGTAAATATTTAGATGCATTAAAAATCAATCCCTTGGGGTATTTAGTAGCTATGATCATGATCTTTGTACCCATTTGGATAATAATAGATTTGGGTTTAGGGCGAAAAACGCTTTTCGTTTTTTACCACAAAGTTGAATTGTTTTTACAGCGACCACAATATTCGATTCCCCTTATCTTATTAATACTTATTATTTGGATTTTAAACAATATAAAAGGTCTATGATCAGAATATCCCACTTTAGCTATGATCCAGGAGAGCATGAAGCCGAAAATGCCTCAAACAGCTATTTAATGTCATTAATAGCTATAATTGCAGGCTTACCTCTTCCTTTATTAAATCTTCTGGCAACGTTGGGGTTTTACCTTGGAAATCAAAAGGGGACTTATTTTGTTCGTTGGCATTGTACTCAGGCCTTACTATCTCAACTATCTCTGCTCCTAATCAATAGTGTTGGGTTTTGGTGGACAATTGCGATCATTTTTGCGGATGAATCAATAACGGATAGGTACATAGCATATATCATCGTAGCCGTTCTGTACAATATATTTGAATTTATTGCTACAATTTACACGGCAATACAAACGAGGAAGGGTATCCATGTAGAGTGGTTCTTTTATGGCCGCTTAAGCAGTTTAATTTGCAAATCAGATTTATGAAAAAGACTTTACTGCAAGGTATAACCATCATCGTGATGTTTTTTTCACTATGGTTTATTTTTGCTCAAATCGAATGGACAAAAGTGCTGGATACACAAAAAAGTACGGATAAGATGGAAGAGCATCTGGGCGAATTATTGTGGCGTTTTTTCCAAGAATCAGAAAGGGAAATCAATAATCCATTTATTGTCAGTTCATTAGACAGCCTTAAAGAAAAAGTTTGTTTTGAAAACAAAATAATCCACCCTTCAATAAAAATTCATATAGTTGAAAATGAGGCTATTAATGCTTTTGCATTACCTGATGGTCATATAGTAATCTATTGGGGGATAATTTTAAATTCGATGGTTCAGGAAGAGTTAAGTGGTATTATTAGTCACGAAATCGCGCATACTCAGCTCAATCACGTCATGAAGAAGTTGATAAAAGAAATTGGGTTCTCAACCTTGGTATCATTAACCACTTCAAATAATGGTTCAGATGTTATCAAAGAAACAGCAAAAATACTTTCTTCTTCTGCATTTGATAGGAGCATGGAAAAGGAAGCTGATATCAAAGCGGTTGAATATCTTGTTGCTGCCAGGATTGCCCCCAAACCTTATGCTGATTTTCTTTACAGAATTTCTTTAAATGACAATGAACATCTAAAATATATTAATTGGATGAGCACTCATCCCGAGTATACAGAAAGGTCGGAATATATTTTAGATAAAATTGGGCGCAACAAATACATCAATGAACCAGTATTGCATGCTGAAACATGGAATAAATTGCAAGCAGCCCTCCTATAGACAATTGCCGGGAAATCAAGCATTTTCCAGCAACACCCTACCTTACTACTTGCCAAATTCTATTTCGATGCCACTACCGAGATTAATCTTTGGAAAGATCAATGCGATATGAATTCTGTTGTGGTTCTACTGCATCTATAGTTTCCCATAGATCGAATTCATTTTTTTTCTGAATAAGGTATTCTCCAACACCTTCGCTCCAGCCTTCATAGGGGGTCCAGAATATGGTGTTATCATAAAAATCAGTTGTCTTTTGTAAAAGGATGCTTGTTCCTTCATTACTGATGATCCCCTTCACATTGCAGGTGTTGATCACCATTATTTTGTAGTGATAAAATGAGTCATCAGTTAGTACCTCCGAGTCAAGATAGCTGGTGATTCCGGCTGGTACGCTGTTAATGTACTCAAAGCGGTTGTCCTGATCTATGGATCTGAATACTTCATATCCGACCACTTTTTTAGGGCCTATTTCCGGCTCTTTCCATTCTGTATGCACCTGGTTGTGATCAATAACGGTAGTTCTGATGACCTCGACACGTTGATCTTCAAATATATTGTACAGAGGTTGGATCGAAGAGGTGTTGCTATGTGAAACATACCGATTGCCATCCAAATTGTTGGCTGTCAATTTGTAGGTGTAGTTTACCGGACACAATTCTTCTCTGTCCATAAAAGAACTCGATTTTTTATTAATAACACCAATCTCAGTCCAGTCTTCATACTCGCTCTTTCTCCAAACTGTGTAGTCGTCAAAATCATGACCCTGATATGCCGACCAATCTATCTGAATGTTTCTATCCGCCGTTTTCGCCTCTGCAAATATAGATTTGTAGGTTTTGATTTCATTTAGCGGACTGGGATTGTTGCAAAAAACATGCGATTGGATTTTATAGCTATAGGCAGATGCCTGGGGAAATACATTTAAATCGACAAAGCGAGCATCAGACGGATTTAAGATTGAATCGATCAGTTGAAACTCATTTTCTTCAGCACCTTTTCTGTAAATCAAATGATGCTTCAAATTATTCCTAAGGTAAGGTTGCAAGTGTATTTCGATAGCCTGGTCGTCGCGCACCGATAGGCTCATTATCTCTGGTTCTTTGAGATTGGTGGTGTCTCTTATTTTTATGGGCGTCAGCGCTGAATAGGTATCACTACACCATCCATCATTGGTGGTGGTTAGTGAGATAATATAGTCGCCAGGTTCGTTAAAAATGAGTTTTGGATTTTCCTCCAGACTGCTTTTCATTTTGTCCGATTCCCATGTGAATTTGGCATGCTGAAGATTTGCAGATTCGTTTCGCACATCAACGACCGCAGGTAAGCAATGGTTAACTTGATCAATAGAAAAACGCGCTTCGGGGGTTTTAACTACCTTCAAGGAATCAAATAGCACCAATTCTTTGCACCCGTATTTATCCGTAGCCAGTAAGGCTATGCTATAGATGCCGGCCTCGCTAAACGTATGATGTGCATTTTTCTTTTCTGAAGCTTCTCCATCGCCAAATATCCACTGCCAACCGACCGCTGAAACAGATTTGTCATACATTTTTATTTCGGCAGGATGGCATACAGTAGAATCGGAAAGCACAAAGTCAGCTTCAGGCCCCAGCGTCTTCACCAGATCTTTGTACATCATGGTATCCTGACATCCAAGCTTGTTTTGCGATATAAGTTGCACATCGAAAACGCCAACTTTTGTGTAAATATGCGAAGGGTGCTCTGCACTGGAAAATGAACCATCACCAAATATCCACTTATAATTATCGGCACCCGTGGTTTGGTTAGTAAACGTGGCAGACAAAGGTGAGCAGAGCGATGAAGGAAATGAGACTGAAAAGTCAGTTTCGATGTTGCCAATGCGCATTAGGTCAACCATGGAAGTGGTATCGGTACAGCCTGTTGGCGAAGTGGTGACTAAACTGACGGTATATGTTCCTACTTCCGTAAATAAAGTGGCCGGGTTGGTTTCGGCAGAAGTAAGGCCATTTCCAAAATCCCAAAAGCTGTTTTGACTGCCGGGGGTGTTGTTTTTGAACACCGCTTCAAATGGAATACAGCCATGATCTTTGCTCACCTGGAATTTGGTTTCGTAATACTGGAGCGAATCTATATTTATCTTTGAAGAGCACCCAAATTGGTCTTTCACCTGAAGGGTAATTCCCTTCGCGGGCTTGCGGTGAAAGGTATGTTGAAGAGATCTTTCCTTTGATGTAGTGCCATCGCCTAGATCCCAACTCCATTCTGAGGCATTGATACTGGCGTCACTTAGCTCAACTTTAAAGGGGAAACATATATCTTCCTGATCAATCGTGTACGTGGCGACAAGGCTGTGTACCTGAATGGCATTTGTCATCACAAATGTTTCTGAACAAGAACCATTGTATGCATTTAGTGTGATGCTAAAGGTACCGGAACCATATTTAATTACCGGATTTTTGTCTGTAGAGGTCTGTCCGTTGCCAAAATCCCAAAGATAGTGTGTAGCACCCTCTGTTAAATTATTAAACTTTACCTCCAGTTCATTGCATCCTGTGGCAGGTCCTGCTATTTCGAAAAGCGCCTTGATTGTTTTTACGCCGACTTCCGATACCTTGCCGAAAGACTTTTTGCAATTGTTCTTATCTACAACTTCCAGGCTGAGAGGGTAGATTCCTGCTTTGTCCATCAGATAGCTGGGATATTTGCTGTTTAATTTTTCCCCGTCTCCAAATCGCCAAAAATATGATTCGAAACCCTCTATATTATGAGATACCTTTATGGAATCATTGGAGCAATGATCATGTGCAAGATTTAAATTGACGAATGGATTGCCAATGGCAATATTGTGAATAGAACTCGATACGCAGCCTTTAGTGTCAGTTGTTTTTAGCATGACCTGGTAAATCCCCGGGGTCTTATAGGTTTTGACTGGTTGTATGTTGTCAGAAAAATCACCATCACCAAAATTCCACTCCCAGGATATGGCATCCTCTGTCTGATCGAGAAATTCTACTGTGGTGCCATCGCAATATTCCTTTTGGGCATATTGAAAATCCGTCTTTTTATTGGCTATTCTAATTATCAAATAATCAGAAATGGTATCCTTGCCTCCACTGGAATTGCTTACATAAATAGCTATGCTATAGGTGCCCGGAGACCAGTAAGTGTGGGTGGGATTTGGCTCTGTGGAAGTGTTTCCATCCTTAAAATCCCAAATTACATCTGAGGCTATGGTGTTTGGTTTCATTAAGGATATGGCAAAGGGAATAGAACAGGCTTCGATTTCTGGTGTGTATCTTTCCGGTATAGGTTCTTTTCCTGCTGCGTTCCCTCCTTCACCCTCCAATTCAAGCGAATCTATTGCCTGACAATCAGTCATATCCTGCTCTATTAATATTTTCTTCGTACTTACGGCTGAGCATCCATAAGCATCCGTATTGGAGACTTGTACCTGATAGTATCCCTCCGATACATATTGGTGATCAACCTGACTGCCGTTACCAATCTGGCCGTCCCCAAAATCCCATATGTACATGTTTGTTCCTGGTGATTCAATGCTAAAATCAACGTTGATTTCTTCCTGACAGTTGGTGGTTGAAAAATCGAATACTGGAGGAATTTCTCCATTCACATTTATTGTATTATAGTTTTCGATTACGGTACTGCATCCGTATCTGTTTAAGGTCTTCAATTTTACCGTGTATATGCCGGGAATGGTATATCTGTGAACGGGGTTTTTCTCGTTTGAAATGTGGCCATCGCCAAAATCCCATTCCCAACTTTGCTGGCCAACATCTCCTGAAAAGCGGATTTCGCTAAAAAGGCACACATATATTGGATCGGGACTGCTATATTCGATTTCAGGATCGTAAACCTGTATTTTATTGTCAATTTCAATACGTTCGGTGCAACCAAACTCATTGGTTAAACTGACACTTGGATAAAATACCCCTGGTGATGGATAGCTTATTTGAGGTGATATTTCTTCTGACATTGCGCCATTCCCAAAATCCCATGCTAAATTGCTTACTTTATTAGATGATAAATGAAAGGATGTTTCGAGTGGAGCACAACCTGAAGTTTCGGACGTAGTGATATGAATATTTGATTTATGTACTAATATTTTGTTATCGAGCGATTGGGCAATGAGGCAACCACTTGTATGCCTCGTATTTACCCTTATTGGTATAGTATCGGCCTCCTCAAAGGTATATTCGAAGCTTTTTTTATGGATAATCGAGTCTCCAATTGCCCATTGAAAATCGGTCGCTTCGGGGGTGTGGTTTGCAAAGCTTACCTTCAGTGGGGCGCAACCTTCCAACACGGAAATCGCGATGTCCGGTTTGGCCGAATTAACCACCTGAATCGATGTGGCATGTTGCAGAATTTGTTGACATCCAAATTGATCTTTGTGTACCAAACTCAAATTATATTCTCCCGGCGTCTCAAATACATGGCTGAAATGGTGTTTGCCTGATACTGGGGCAGAGTCGATATACCATGTTACTGCATCTTTTTTTCCTGCCTTCAGATTAAACTCAACGGATTGACCATTACATACCAGGGTGTCTGACAAGGTATAGTCAATCTTTTGAAGCTTATGATAGGAAAGTAAATTTTGCTTTGCTACACTGGCTTTGCACCCATTGATATCGATAGCATTGAGACGTACGGTATATTTTCCTTCATTGCGATACAGGTGCATTGGTTCTTTATCAAGTGAACTTGACCCATCGCCAAAATCCCAATGGAATTGAGAAAATGAACCTATTGGTGAAAAATTGACTATCGGATCATTTTCACATATCGTGAGTTTGTCAACTTTAAAATCCAACACATATTTTGCATTAACCTTAATGAGCTTATCCCGGGCTTTGATGTTTGAACATCCGGCGGCGCTAAATGCTACCAAAGTAATGATGAACTCACCGGCATCTTGATAGACGTGACTTGGCGACGCTTCAGATGAATTGATTCCATCTCCAAAGTCCCAAGAGTAAGAAATAGCACCCTGGCTATGGTTGATCAACGCAAATGTATCGCCAAGACACATTTGATCTGTTGATGGGGAAAAATCAATGAAAGGAATATCACCGACATTTATTATTCCTTTTTTTTCTATGGTTATGACAGACTTATCTACTAAAGTGGCAGTTAATTTCACATCGTATTCGCCGGGCTGCTCAAACAATATGGTGGGCTTGGGAATCTTGGAGTGCGCTCCGTTGCTAAATTCCCAGTAATAAGAAGCTACCCCTTCCTGATCGGTAAAAAATACAGAGGAAAGGGGGGCGCATCCATCAGATACCGATGACGTAATGGTAGGTGCGTGCTGAGCCAGGCTAAATTGAAAACTGAGTACTAAGACAAAAACCGCAGTGATTGAGTTCCGTAACAATATTTTCATCTTTCTATATTTGCAATTAATTCACGATCAACACGCTTCCGGATTTGAATACTTCACCGCATTCTTTTCCATAAGCCAATAATTGGTAACTATATTCTCCAGCCGGTACCTTTTTACCATTGATACGACCATCCCATTTTTTGTCGATAGACGAGGAATGAAAAACTTCTTGACCCCATCGGTTGTAGATGATCAGGTTGTATTTTTCTATGCCTTCGCCTACAGCGCCAAAGCTGTCGTTGAGGCCGTCGTCGTTGGGCGAAAATGCACTCGGCACATATATCGACATGGGTAAGTATAGCCTGATGACGTTGGAGGTACTGGTAACATTGGTTGGTGCGTTGCTCACAGCCACCACCCGATAAGAAACAGGCGTATTTTGCATTTCCTGCCCGTACATCGATGCAGAAGTTGCTATTAGGATTAAAAGTATGGCTAACGGTTTCATAATATGGTTCCATATTTTACCTAAATGTACGTGAGTTTACTGCCGAATAATTGAGCGAATTCCGTAAATGAGTTTATAGGTTGATCGCCTATTTTTTATACAGAATTACCGAATGCATCTATGGTTTTTGCGTAATGGAAGCAGAATGACCCCGGGCAAGTGCCAGCACAAAGGGCACCAGCAAGCGTAGCCCCCTGCCAATGCGGAATGCAAAAAAATTTATAATAAATACTTATAGAACTTAGGACATTGTCCCTTGTAGCGGCCTTTTTTGTTGTATTTTTTGGGAAGTTCAAAAAGGTAAGCAAAAGAGATCTCATGAGAGTTGTTGTCGCCGGTGGCTACGTTAGAAATGGTATAGTCATAGCTGTAGCCCATTTTAAAATTAGAATAATTTAGGCCAAATAATCCGATTAAGGCGTCATCGGTTCGGTAGTACAATCCCACAGAAATGTTTTCGATTCCATAGTAAAATCCGAAGTTAACATAGCTGATGGGGCCTTGTTTTTCAAAAATAATATTGGGTGAAACAAACTGTTTTTGCCCGGGCTGATTCATATCGATCACAGCACCAAAATGAGCGGTATATTTAATTGCAAGCCGTTCATTGACATCATTTGTGAAATTTTCTAACGGTCGGTTAACGTTACTGGCCGAAATCCCCCCAAAAAGGTTTTCTGAAAGATAGAGCACGCCCACCGACACGGTGGCGTTGGCTATCTTTTCTTTTCCAAATCTTTCATTTGTCGGGTTTATCGCTCCATGCCTGGGATCAATTTGGTCTTCGAACACCAGATCTGACCAATTCACCTTTTTTTGGTAAACGCCCACACCTAGACCCAAACCCAGGTATTGGTGCTTTTTAATTTCAATTCTATGAGCAAGTGTCGCAGTAGCTTTGGTTTGCACCAACATGCCGTTGATTTGATTGTCATTTAGCACCTGCACGCCCCAGCCAGTCTTGTTGGTATTCAATTTACCATCGATTGATACGGCAGATGTGGTGTATTTGATGGGCTTTGACCACTGCTGGCGATGATTAAAAACCACGCGATTGCCATCAGCGGTACCCACCAGAGCCGGGTTTAGATATACAGGATTTGCATAAAATTGAGAAAAGTGCGCATCCTGGGCATTTAAACCATCGATGATGCTAAAAAAAGCAATGGCAATATAGATTAATCTGTGAAGTAGCGACATTTGAGCTATAGCTTTAGCAATCACTTTGTTGAATGAATACGGATGGTATTTTCTACAAATTGTCTAAATACCTGCTGCATGTACATACTTTGCTCTTTGATATCGTGCTTATATTCCACGTCGCCATTTTCATCAACGTGCTTTAGTAGTTGTACAGCATTGGTAATCTGCTCCAGGGCTTGCTCCAGATGTGAGAATGAAACATCAAAACTTATTTTTGACAAAGGAAAAACCAGCGCATGTTGAGTGGTGACATCTATTTTAGGTAAAAGTGCTTTATTTCTCATAGATTAAGATTTTAAAATTTGGGTTTAATCTCCAATTCTGAAATCCATCTTTTTAGTTACTGTGCGTCGCCACAAATGAACAAACATATTGAAGTGGACTATTACACATTAAATTGGTTCATCATTGGATGCATCAAATGTATTGTTCTTATGTAGTTTTGTTATGAGTACTTTTCTTTATTCTGATAATTAGGGAAATCACCTAGCGTGAAGAGCTTGCCAGGATTGGTGAGGGCACTGAATTGAATTTCCGCATGAAAAAAATACTTGGATTGAATTCCTTGGAATATAATAGTAAATTGAAAAGGTCAAATTGTTGCACCTTGATCACACCGGAATTATGAAAGAAATATCTATACTTTTAGTCGAAGATCATAAAATGGTACGCGAAGGTTTGCGTCTGATATTTCAGGATGATAGCGAATTTTTGATTGTGGGCGAAGCATCCAATGGTATAGAAGGGTTGAAATTTTTGGAAAACAACCAGGTCGATATTATCCTGACCGACATTAATATGCCACAAATGGATGGTGTTGAATTTGTAAAAGAAGTAAAAAATCGAAACCCGGCCCAGGCCATTATCGCATTGAGTATGCTGGGGGAAAGTCAACATATCAAAAAAATGCTGGCAGCAGGAGCCTCAGGTTATTTGCTAAAAAATTGTGGTAGCAACGAACTGAAAAAAGCCATACGCATGGTTCATGATGGTCAATCCTATTATTCTTCGGAGGTGACAGAGATAATAATGGAAAATTTAACCAAAAGTAAGAAATCTAAGATTGCACTGGAAGTACCCTTGTCAAATCGGGAAAAGGAGGTGCTACACCTCATCGTAAAAGAGTATTCCAATCAGGAAATCGCCGATACTTTGTTTATTAGTCCCCGGACTGTTGATGCGCACAAAAGAAATTTGTTGGATAAGACAGGTTCAAAAAATATTGCCGGACTAGTGCTTTTCGCCATCGAGCGCAGACTTTTTGATGATGTCTGATGAAGATTTTTGGTGATGCCCCCGATTCGAATTTCGGATTATTCAGAATCCAGGACGGATAGTTGATGCTTTACTGCATATTTTGGATGGAATCCTAAACGCTACCGTTAGCCTGTTTACATTGACGGTTCTCCCAATTTTTTAAGTACAAATCAAAGCCTTCCTGTGCCCTGCATAATAACTCCTCTTTGATGAAAAGTATTTAAGCAAAGAAAAATCAAAACAAAACAATGTTCTCAGGCGCTTTTCGCCGCTTCTCTGCTGTTATTTCGAGCCAATGCTCATTTGCCTTAGTTTAATCATGTACAAAATTTTAAGCTTTAAACTGACCCTGTGTAAACCTTCATTTCGCCTGCGTCTGAAGAGCATGGAGGAGATTCAATAGGTAAATCTGTTAAATATAAAAATGGTAAAAAGTACATATAGTGTTTCGATGATTAGAAAGTATATTTAACATCGTTCCCAACAAAAAAAATTGCTCTACTAATATTTTATAAAAAAATATGGAACCCTTTGACAAGACAAAAAATACCGAGGATATTTTACAGTATGTCGAGTCTCATCTTCTCAGAGCCAATATTGCCCGGATTTTGGGGCTCATAGAGATATTGAAACTTGGAAATATGGAAGACAGGGAGGAAATCATTGGGAAATTGGAAATCCAGGTAACAGAACTTAAAACACTGGTGAATGAAATGAAAAATGATTTGCCCGCTTTGCTCAAGCATTACTTTTTGGATATGGATCAGTTAAAATAATTTCCAATAGTACTGAATCAATGATATGAAGCAGGCAAGCCAACACAGGCGCGTAGCAGTGCAAAATAAATCCGGGTTATTCTCGATTTTTAATAAAACAGTTAATTAAGATTGCACATATTTTTAGAGCATTTTGAAAATCAATATTCAGAAGGAAATAAAATTGATTTTTTTTGCTGTTTGGTAAACTTTTTATGTGAACAAATGATTTAGGTGCATTTGAAAACATTGATTTTTTGTGAAGATGAAAGTATTAGTATTTGATATTGATGATGCCTTGTTTAATATCATAAAATTCACGCTGCAAAGACACGCTGATATCAAAGTAGATAGAGCCGGAAGTTGGAGTCAGGCCATTGCGTCCTTACAAAATGCGAATTTCAATTTGGTCATCACTGATATTTCTCTGCCTAAGCATACTGGTATAGATCTCATTCGATTTGTACGCGAAAATTTTAATATAGAAATACCGGTCTTGGGGCTCATTGACGGTTATCACGAATCGGTGGTGGATAAAACTAACCGTCTGGCCATCTCAGAATTTATTTTTAAGCCAATTAACCCATTGGAGTTTTATAACCAGGTTATCAAGTACTTATAAAATATTGATGTGCGGTCTATACGATGCAAAGAAAGCATTTTTTGTATAGCGCCACTTTTTTTTTGATCATGGATACTACTTGCCAGAGCAAATATGTAGGCATAGCGTTCAATAGCCGTCAAGCCACTATAACAAACACGGCAAATTGATTTCAACAAAATCGAAATCGGGATAATCCGTAAAATCATAGATTATTCTTTTTAAATTTAACTTGGGATTAAATTTTAGGCAAAAAGCTAATAATAAACACTGACGTAAATGTTCTTTTTGCATAAAGAACCGGAATATTAAAAAATCAACCAGACGCTGTACACATTAGTCTTGTCAGGTAGTAAATAGTGTTTAAAACAAAATTGTACCCGCTATTCCGCTTGGCAAAGTGCTAAATGACAGGGTCGTGCATTACACCAAATAATTCGAAAAATGAAAATTGCATTAAAAATATCGCTCATCTATGTGATTTTCTCAGTGTGCTACATCATAGTGAGCGATGTGTGGGTGTTTAATCATTTTCTAGCTCATGCACCAACCCATAAACTTGAGCAAATTCAGATTATCAAAGGAATCGTTTTTGTACTTGCATCCGGTTTGCTCTTGTTCTCGGTGACCTATGATGCAATCCGAAAACTTGAGACTGCAACCCTCAAGCGCAGGGTTTTCAAAAGATTGAGCCAGCGCATTATTTCAGCCTTGCCAGAGGGGGTAGGGCTATTTGATGCCAACGGAGATTTGATAATCTACAACTATACCCTGCGTCAACAGTTTTCAATTCCTCAGCGGGCTGCCAATAACCCAACGCTACAAAATTTTTCGCTCACAAAACTACAAGAAATGCTTGTGGATTGCGATTTGAACAAAAGGAGCAATAACGAGGAGATTTTTCAAACCTCAGACAAACGGTGGTTGAATATTAAATTGTCGAAATTGGATATGTCTGCATCGGGCAAATTCACCTTGTTGCGTTGCGAAGATATCACAGATAGTAAAATAGCTCAAATGGAGCTGCTTTATGATAAAAAAGAATTCTTAGCGATACTCGAAGAGGTTCCTTTCGGAATTTTGCTTTTCGATATTCATGGGTGTCTGAAATTCAGCAACAGCGTCTCGGCTTTGCTCATTCCTCATTTGAATGGTTCATTTTTACTTTCTCAATTGCCTGATAAAATTTTCGACGCTGACAGGCACGAATTCCAAATTTTACTTGAAAGGGCTGTACGCACCAATACTTCAATGAACTGCCGCTGTCGGCTGAATAATAAAAATCTATCCGGCAAATGGTATCAATTCGATCTGTTGCCTGTAAAGGCCGAAGAAAACAACGGTTTTTTGTTGATATGCAGGGACATATCTGTTCAGGTGAGCAATGAAGAAAAACAGGAGCACACGTCTGAAGAATTGAAAAAGCAGGTGGATAAACGAACAGAGGAAATAGAACGAAAAAATGCCAGTCTGGAAGAATCACAAAAGACGCTTAAGAATTTGCTATGCGACGTTCAGCGCATTAGAGATGAATTGATCAAAAGCAATGCAAAACTGGCAGAGGCCAACAAGGAACTAGAAGCCTTTTCTTATTCTGTTTCGCATGATTTGAGAGCACCTTTGCGCACTATTTGTGGGTTTAGCCAGGCATTGACAGAGGACTATGCACAATCAATTGACCCTACCGGTTTAGATTATCTGCATCGGATACAGCAAGGCACGGTGAAAATGACCAATCTTATCGACGATATGCTCAAATTGTCGAGGATTTCCCGGAGTGCGGTCGAATATGCCTACATCAATCTAAATGGATTGATAGAGGAAATTATTATTGATCTCAGAAAATCTTATGGCGCACCAGAACCAAATATAGAAATCCAAAAGGATATCTGGTGCGAAGGCGATCCACGACTTGTTAAAATTTTGTTTACAAACCTGCTCGACAATGCATGGAAATTTACCAAAAATGAAAAGCTTGCAAAAATAAGCGTGGGCCTTGAAAACGATGAAATCTTTGTGAAAGACAATGGCGTTGGGTTTGATGAAAAGTATATATCGAAAATATACGAACCCTTTCAGCGCCTTCACGATCCTGGCGAATTTAAGGGAACCGGGCTCGGGCTTGCTATTGTAAAACGCATAGTAGATCGACATCAGGGAGAGATCAGAGTGAGTAGCGTGGTGAATAAAGGCACTACGTTTTATCTGAAATTTCCAAAATCGCAACAAGCACTCCGTGATAATTGAGTTGTCCTGGATTAACAATGTCATACGTTTAAAACCAAAAGATAAAATGCCAAAATGCCAGCAACATGGAATCACAAGGATCTAATGAATTGCCAGTGAAATTATTGCTGCTCGAAGACTCAGAAGATGACGCTTTACTTCTGCTTCGATTCTTGAAGAAGTCCAATATAGTTTTAGACCGATACAAGTTGTGCAAAACCCTGGAGGAGTTCAGCAGTGAGCTGAATGAAGGGGACTATGATTTGATAATATCTGACTATAATTTGGGTGGATTTACCGGAATCGATGCGTTTAAGGTCTTTAGCGAAATGGGAAGTTTAATACCTTTCATCATCGTGTCCGGAGCTATAGGCGAAGAGTTGGCCGTGGAGGCTATGAGATTGGGTGTGCATGATTATGTAATGAAAGACCGCATGCATCGATTGCCACCGGCGATACAGCGAGAACTGAGGGAAGCCAAGCTGCTCAAGGAGCAAATCATTATTTCGGAGCAGCTTAACATGGAGCGCAATATGTTCCGGTTGCTAGTAGATAATGCTCCGACGGCCATTGTCATCATTTCTACAGAAGGAAAAAAAATAGAATATATAAACCGGCACACGACAGAATTGATCGAATATCCGGCCGAAGAGGTGACCACACTAAAAGACCTCATCTGCAAGCTGTATGACAACCAGCAGGAACAAAGCTGGGTTCTGGACTTTTATGAAAACATTTTTAATCCTCATCAGCCTATGCCTGATCTGGATTTTCCTATGATCAGAACTAAGAATGGCAGTCCAAAATTTATTAAAATCAAAACCGCCCCCATAGGCAGTCAGTCATTTATGCTCTTTGCAGAGGATATAACGCATCAAAAAATTTCCACGATATCATTACGCGAAAGCCAAAAAAGATTAGAAAAAATATTTGATACAATTCAAAGCATAGTAATAGACCTAATTTATAGAGAAGGGACGTTCTTGATTAATAATGTCAACGAATCATTTAGTAAAAAAACAGGTCTGACTAAAATAGGGGTACTGGATCAAAGCATAGACACAGTCCTGCCCAATAGCAAAGAAGTCAATTCGAAATTGCTTATGGCTGTCAGGCAAAAAACAACGGTTCATTTTGAATGCCACGAAGAATTCAAAAAGCAAATCCAGTTTTGGGATGTTAGCGCCACACCAATTTATGATGAGGCGGGCAACCTTTCACGGATTGTAATCAGTGCTATCGATTTGACCGAAAGGAAAAACAAGGAAATAGCGCTGAGAAACAGTGAGGAAAAATTCAGGATACTATCCAATCTTGCCAGTGATGTGGTGTTTGAGTATGATTTAATGGAGAACAAGATTGTCTGGAATGATGGCTTTTCGGCAGTATTTGGATACTCCAAGGAAGACATCGATGAAAGCGTCCAGTGGATATTAAATAAAATTCACATTGCCGACCGGGAACGTATCAACGACAGCCTGGGGCAGGCATTTAAAAATCAAAAAAAAAACTGGAAGGGCGAATTCCGCATATTATGTAAGAGCGGTGAATACAAAGATGTGATTACGACCAGCTATATATATTATGATAAAGAAAAAAAGGCAGTAAAAACCGTAGGGGTAATTGTAGATTATACCCACAAACAAAAAGCTGAAGAATTGAGGATAAGCGCGCTTGTAGAGGGCGCAGACAACGAGCGCACCATCATAGCCAGAGAACTACATGACAACCTGGGACAAAAACTGATGTTTGTAAACGTCTTGTTAGAACAGGCGGATAAGAACAACACCAATGCGCTGATTGAGCGAGCATCTCAGATTCTGAACAAAACCATAGATGAGACAAGGTCGATGTCCCATTTGCTCATGCCCAAAACAATTCATGATTATGGAATTAAAGCAGCTATATTTTCACAACTCGAAACACTGAGGATGAGCAAGAAATATGATCTTTCGATTATGGTAAACTTCGAAGACGATAGATTTCCTGCCAAAATAGAGAATAACTTATATAGCCTCTTTCAAGAAATTTTAACAAATATCATTAAGCATGCGCAAGCCAAAACCATTAATATATATATGAATAAAGAAAAGCATTCCCTTACCCTGGCTGTCGAAGACGACGGGATAGGGTTTGATAAAGAGAAGGTATATCTCCAAGGCGGGTTGGGATTGCGAAACATGGAAAATAGGGTATATCTATTAAAAGGCAATATTGTAATCGATTCCATTCCAGAGACCGGCACTTTTATAAATATAGAAGTGCCGCTGGATTGACCCCATTCCGCGTGGAATTAATCTATTCTTTGAGTGCCCAGTGCAGGCCGATTTCTTTTACAGTATCATTGAACTTCAAAAAATTGATTGGCTTTACGATAAAGCTGTCAATACGGCAACCGGGCCAATCTATCATTTCCTTCTCTGATTCGCTGCCGATTAAGACCACAACAGGTATAGATGCTGTGGAGCTGTTTTGTTGAATTTGTCGCAGCACCTCTTTTCCATCAACTTTGGGCAGCGCAATGTCGAGAAGTATGAGTTGAGGATTAGTACTGCCTGCACTATCTTCATTATCCGGATTCAAAAAATAGTCCAAAGCTTCTTCTCCATTTTTAAGCCACTGAATCTGATTGATCAATTGGTTTTTTTTAAATGCCCTGAAAGCTAATTCTGCGTCATTGGCATCATCTTCAATTAATACTATTTCAATATCCATTTTTTGGTTGGTTGGTGTCAATTTGCTGCAAATTAGACATAACCAAATGAACTACCGAAAGTGAAGACCTTAAAAGCAATTGAAAAACTTGTTTTTGAATTGATTACAGGCTAGGCCAATCCACTGCATTGTGCCTTTTATAGTCCTGACAGAGAAAAATTTCTGTACACGTCCAGGTGAATTTTAGAAGCCTTTGAGCTGCCTTTTTTCACCTTTCATAAACCCATCAAGCACCATATATCTTTTAGGAACAATTTCTTCAATCGAAATATCCACATAGGAGCCAATCACTTCTACATTACATGTGTATAAAGATGAAAACTCGGTGCTTACTTCCTCTTTCCATCTGTCATCAAACACGATAAAAGAGGTATTGTCTTTGATCGTATATTTGGTTTGCTGCTCGTTGTATTCGATTGATACTAGCATATTTGATTCTTTTAGTTTGTCGGTGAATTTTTTTGCCAGGTATGCTGGTCTCTCGCTTTTTAAGATCACTGACCCACTTATATTTTTGATATAATCTAAGTCGATGGATCGTACAAAAACATGACAAAATGATTCGGAGTTCTCAAAAACCAAGGTGTCAATGGTCACATTTCTTTGGGTGGTTTCCTGAATGGATTTTGAAAGTGCGAAGCCATTTTTTTGCAATTTGCTGGTAAATGACTCATGATCGTTGTACTTATAATCTTTGTATGCTGTGAAAACAGCGTTCACCATATCCATTTCATGGTTTAGCATCACGTCTTCACTGCTGTTGGGTGCCCAGGCAAAAAGGTTAACTAACAAGGTCAGTAAAAATAGCTTTATCATATCTTTATTTTGTTTAGTATGAAACAAAGCTGGCAATTATCGCGAGCTTAAATCTCAGTAAATTTATGATTTGATTTTTTAGGCGATTTACCTACCTGATGTACTTGTCGATCTTTCTAATACCGGTATCTTTAAATATTGATTGAAAATACGAAGCCAAATTGCTTACAAATTCGCAAAACTGGCATGCAGGCTCAGGCCACCGGGTAGCTCCGTTTACCGACAAAAACGGAGGCTCTACCGATTTGCTATCGGCATATCGCATACCACATCGTAATTTTCCGATATCATTAACCATTTCATGCACATGGCACCATACATTAAAGACAAGAGGCATTTGGCCGGTATAATGCTGGTTTTTATAGGTATTATTCTCATTATCGACAATATCACCTTTATTCCCGATTTTATTCCATGGTGGATTTGGTCATGGGAATTTCTGCTAATTGCTATTGGGGTTTTCTCACTATTGACATCCGGCAAAAGTACCCCTGGCATTATATTAATAGGAATTGGCTCCATATTTCTGATGTCTGACATTTTGCCTGATCTATGGCCTGGTATTTTTGGTATTTTTCCAATACCGGCAACCTGTTTTGGTATCTGGTGATTATAGTGGTAGGGATATCGCTGATCTTGCGGCACAAAAACGAACAGGGCAGAAGAAGTGGGCGGGCTTTTGAAAGGCATTTTGGCAATCGTCAGTTTAGTGCCCACCCTACCTCTGAGGAGGGCAATCAGGATGAGGGGTTCAATAGCTACCTGGACGTGATCGATGAAGTGGCCATATTTGGCGGGGGAAAGCGGATCATCCATTCTGCGAACTTTAGGGGGGGTGATATTGTCACTATTTTTGGCGGGATGGATCTTTTCTTTGAAAAAAGCCAGTTGGCGCCAGGTACCCAACAGATAGAAGCGGTGTCTATTTTTGGAGGTTGGACGCTGGTGGTTCCGCCGCACTGGAACGTGAAAATTGATGTGGTTTCTATATTTGGTAGTATCAATGATAAGCGTTCTATCCCTACCGAGGCTGCCAGGGACAATACAAGTCAGTTGGTCATTACGGGATTTGTAATGTTTGGTGGCGGCTATATCAAATCTTACTAACGCTCTACACAGCGATGCTTCACCCTATCACCAGCAATCGGCGAAACTTGATCTTGTATGCGGTTTTTTGGCTGTCAAATGCCTTCATCATGATCTTCTTTTACTATCAGTTTTTTCATTTTCCCATTTTTCTGGCTATAGCTGATGGACTTATTTACCACATACTTTTTGCAGGTGTAGGTCTGGGGCTCTGGTACGCGGTGAGGTATAGTCAGATGGAGACAAATCATATCGGCAACCTGTTAGTCAACCACCTCACAGCGGTGGGCATCACCATGGCACTGGTGCTGGCTTTTGGTTTTTATACGCTCAGTGCCATTCCTGTAGTGAAAGATGGCTACGGCCTTATGTTTCAAAGCACCTTTATCTGGAGGGTGTTGGTGGGTATTATTCAATATATCATTGTGGTACTGGTATATTATCTAATGATGTACTATCTCAATTTCATAGAAAAGATGAAGATGGAAGCCACACTAAAAACCAATATGAAAGCTGCGGAGCTCAATGTACTCAAAAGCCAGATCAATCCGCATTTTTTATTCAACAGCCTCAACTCCATCAGTGCGCTTGCCCTGGGTGAACCGGCAAAAGCCAGAGACATGATAGAAAAATTATCGGATTTTTTGCGCTTCTCGCTCAGTGAAAAGCCCAACGCCATCCGGTTGTTTGCCGAAGAAATCGACAACATCAACAGATACCTCGATATAGAAAAGATCCGCTTCGGCGACCGGCTGGTCATAGTCAAAGACCTGTCATCTAAATGCCTCGACGCCCTCATCCCTTCCCTTATATTGCAGCCATTGGTAGAAAATGCCATAAAACACGGAGTGAGTGAATCTATTGGCCGGGTAGAAATTCGCATTACAGCAGATTGCTTTCACGGTTTTCTGAAGATGCAGGTCGAAAATGACTGCGAAGAAAAACCACGTCTGAACAAATCTGGCAGCGGCATAGGTTTGCAAAATATTAAACAAAGGCTCAAATTGGTTTATGGACGTGACGACTTAGTGAACATCCGCCATGAAGCAAACAAATTTTCAGTAATCCTGAGTATTCCTCAACATGACAAAAACGATACGCGCTATTCTTATTGACGATGAGCCGCTGGCCCGGCGTATACTAAAAAACTATCTTGCCGAAATAGACAAGGTAGAAGTGGTGGGTGAATTTGAAAATGGCTTTGAGGGACTAAAAGGCATCAATGAGCTCAAGCCCGACCTGGTTTTTCTAGATATTCAAATGCCCAAGCTCAATGGTTTTGAAATGTTGGAATTGCTCGACGATTTGCCGCACATTGTTTTTACCACCGCCTACGATCAGTTTGCCGTAAAGGCCTTTGAAAACAATGCGGTGGACTATTTGATGAAGCCCTTTGCCCGGGATCGTCTGGAAGCCGCTCTCGACAAAGCCAGAGAATTGATTTGTTGGCCAAAGGCCGGTAACCAAACCGGTGAACTTTTGCATAAACTGGAGCATCAGGTCACCACCATAGACCGTATAGCAGTAAAGACGGGAAACAAAATAAAAATCATATATGCGGAAGATATCCAATACCTGGAGTCGCAAGATGACTATGTGATGGTGTACACGGCCGAAGGGCACTTTCTCAAGCAAAAGACCATGAAGTTTTTCGAAAGTCACCTTGCCCCGACATCATTTATCAGGGTGCACAGGTCATATATGGTCAATATCGATAGCGTCAGTCAGGTTGAATTGTACGAAAAAGACAGCTATATCATCAAACTCAAAAGCGGGCAAACCATACCACTCAGCAAAACCGGCTACAACAGACTCAGAGCGGCGCTTCAATTTTAATGCGAATTCCAACAGCGTTCAAAAACTGACCCACATCATTGTTTGGCTAATTCATTGGGCGCTACCTTTAATGCAAAGCCTGTAAAATTATGAAAACCGAAGGGATCCCATCATTCAAAAATACCTGTTCACCTTTTTGCGTATTGCCATTGGCTGGCATTTTTTGTATGAGGGTGTTGCAAAAATTTTCACTCCCAATTGGTCATCGGCTTCTTACCTGCTCAATGCCACCGGTCCTTTGGCCTCATTTTTCAAAGGAATGGCCGCCAACCAATTTGTGGTTTATCTGGCAGATTATGGGATCATATTCAGCCTGGTGGGCATTGGTTTTTGTTTGTTTTTGGGTATTGCCACCAGGGTATCAGCATTGGCTGGCGCTGGTTTATTAATGCTATTTTACGTTTCCAATCCCCCCTTTAGCGTCAATCCCATAGGCTATGGGGTAGAAGGTCATTATCTTATTGTCAATAAAAACCTGGTGGAACTCATCACCCTGCTGGTCTTGGCCTTTATGTCCGCATCGCACTATTACAGCATAGATAATATTTGGCCGGCCAAACCCGAAGCGTTGGCCACCAATGTGGTAGCCGTGCCCAAGGAGGCCAATCACTATTTGCATCCCAAGGCGCTGGATCGCCGAAACATGGTAAAAAACCTGATCGCTGTGCCTTTGCTGGGCGGATTTGTGTACAGCGTCGCCCGCAACTACGGCTGGGCAAGCCATGAAGAAACGCACCTGCGCACACAAATGGATGGAGGCGATGCGCACACCGGGGCGACCATCAAAGTGGCCCGTCAGCTCGATATCTCCGAACTAAAAAAGCCTATTCCTTCCGGAAAAATAAAGGGGGTAGACATTGGCCGGTTGATTTGCGGCGGCAACCTCATCAGTGGGTTTGCACATAGCCGAGACCTGATCTATGTCTCAAATTTCCTCAAAAAATACTTTACCACCGACAAGGTGATCGAAACACTCAAACTCTGCGAAGCAAGTGGCATCAACACCACAGCCATTGGCACCGGCGACATGGAACGCAGTATCCTGCAAAGGCATTGGAAACAAGGTGGAAAAATCCAGTGGCTGGCACCTATATTCGCCGATGAAAATAATTATAAAAATGTGATAGACCTGGCTACGGACAATGGCGCCATGGGAACCATGCTCATCGGAAACCTGGGCGACCAGTGGGTGCGGGAGCAAAAGTTTGATCTGATTAATAATGTAGTGGAATATGCTAAAAGCAAAGGCGTAATATCAGGCGTAGCAGGGCATGAACTTGCCACTTTTCAGGGACTGGAGGAAAAAGGTATCGATGCTGATTTTTATATGAAAACCTTGCACGACACCTCGTACTGGTCTTATCGCAAAGAGGAACCAAAGGAAAAGATGATTATCGACAACTATGATGAAGATAACTATTGGGCAAGAAAACCCCAGGAGACGGTTGACTTTATGGAAAGCCTCAACAAGCCCTGGATCGCCTTTAAAGTGCTGGCAGCAGGCGCTTTCCATCCTCGCCAGGGCTTTAAATTCGCCTTTGAAAATGGGGCAGACTTCGCCTGCGTCGGCATGTTTGATTTTCAGGTCGTGGAAGATGCCAACATCCTCAACGAAATACTCGACGATCAGGAATTTAAACGCAAGCGTAACTGGATGGCTTAGTCTCCCGGCAGGAGCAAATAGTGCCTTGGGAGGGTATTTTAAGCCATGTCAACGACTCAAAGGTGAAACATAATAAATTGTTGATTGCAACTCCTCTTCCTTTTAAAAAATATAAGTTTAATTGTGTCAAAGTTGCTCAACTGAGCAATAATAGCATTACATATTCACTTATATGAAAAAAAGTCCATCCTTATTGTTGGTGCGGTGCTTAGTCTGGCCGCTATTCTATATTTTGTTGTGCCTCTTGGCGTATTATCCATGGTGACCAACTACCCACCTTACAGCTTTGAAAAGGTGCTTCAGAGTGAGAAATTGCGCAATGATTATGGAATTAATCAAAATTCCAGTCCTAAAGACTATGGATTTTACAGTGATGAAATAAGTTTTATTTCGTTGGACAGTACCCGGCTGAGCGCCTGGTGGGTTCCTGCCAAACAACCGGTGGCAAAGAGCATCGTATTCGTGCATGGCCGCACCTCCAACAGATTAAAAACCATGAAATACCTGGCCATGATCGATTCACTGCAACTGGACAGCACCTACAATGTGTTTATCCCCGATCTGCGCAACTCAGGTAAATCGCAGCAGACCAAAACCTACATGGGCTACAAATTTGGCGAAGACCTCACGGCTTCACTGCAGCTACTAAAGGAACGCTACCACCAGGATACCGTCATTTTGTATGGTTTTTCTATGGGTGCGATGGCCATACTAAACGCCACCGGTCGAAGTCAATTGAAATCCATCTTGCGCAATGAGCATATTGCAGTTATAAAAATAGTGCTGGACAGCCCTCTGGCCAATGTGAAGGCAACATTGACAGATCAGGCGATGGACATGCCCCTGGCGGATGTCCTGGTTGATAAAGTGTACGAGCTATATGGCAACGAAATCAATGGATTCGAAGACAGCATGAAGCTGAGCGTATTGCTCGACAAGCACATACCTGCACTGATTGTGCAATCGCGCGATGATAAGTTGACCAAGACCTATATTCTGCGGCAGGAGTTGTTGCTATTGCAGGATTACCCGCTGTTGGATACGGCCTTTTTTGACGGCCCCGATCATGTTAAGCTTTTTCAGGACGAACGCACACAGGCAGCCTACATCGAGACGGTCGGTAGCTTTCTTGAGGCCCATTAGTCTTTCGGCGAAAACATCTAATTTGGATAGATGATATTCCAATCTTCGAAATCTCAGCCAGGCAAGTGTTTTTATGAGAAGACATGGCTGCTGAGCCTCAGAAAAAAATTACCTTGTCTCCGTTAGGTTTCTTAATATGCAGATTAAGAATTTTGAATATCCTGGTTGTCGGGATATTGACGGATGCGATCTTTGAGTTCTTCAAACGAATGAGAAGGGATATTGAAGTCGGTAAAGCCATGCCCAAGGTAGCAGCCGTTTTGCACCAATACCAGGGTGCGCTCATCCACGCTTCGTCCATGGCCAACTATGGCAAAACTCCGCTTTTCTTCACCGATCGATTGCATGGCCAGCGACATGCGATGGTTGTAATAATCAACCGATATATCCCCTTTGCATGCCCCATCGCACAAGCCGATGCTATGGTCAAAGCAGGCTCCGTTAGATTTTTGCAGACCACATAGTTTGGGGCATAGTTTAAATTTGCGTACCAGTTCATTTACGAAAGTGCGACCTTCCTGAAAATTTCTGAAACTGGCCAGGGGCCGGGCTCCTATCTGGGTTTTGGAGATGGTAAAATGCAAATAGCCCGACCGGTCGCAATAGTGATAGAGGCTATGGTTGCTCAGCGCAAGTTTTTGTGCCCGGTTGTATTCGGGCCACAATCGTTTTATTTCCCTCGACTCCAAGAGCAAGGCGATAAGCTCGTTACCTGTGAGCTCGTAGCTAATGTGGTGGATGTTTTCATGAAACATGCGCTTGCTCATGCCCGATTCACTTGTGAAGTGACCCAAAATCCGGCTCTTGATCTTTCTGGCTTTGCCTACATATACCACTTTGCCCTTTTCGTTATGTAGATAATAGACTCCTGTTTTCTCCGGCAGGCTTTCAAACACCTCTTTGGGCAGGTGGGGTGGGAGTGTAGCCTCCTTAGATTTCTTGTGGAGGGAGAAACCTATAAAGTCGTCCTGATCATTTCTGATCAGGTGATCCAGCATCAGCGCGGTGGCCTCGGCATCGCCGAGTGCACGATGACGGTTGGTGATTTCGATGCCCAGCTCGGAAGTGAGTGCACCCAGGCCGTAGGAACGAAGTCCGGGAACTATCTTTTTGGCCAGGCGTACCGTGCACAACTTTTTACGCTCGAATTTAATGCCCAGGATATTGAACTCTTGTTTTAGGAAACTAAAGTCGAAATTGACATTGTGTGCCACAAATATTTGTCCTTCCGTTTTGCTCAAAATGGTCTCGGCCACTTCTTCAAAGGTAGGTGCGTGTTCGACCATTTCATTTGTGATGCCGGTAAGCGAGCTAATGAAGGCGGGCACAAATTTCATAGGGTTGATGAGCGTAGCATAGCGATCCACAACTTGTCCGTCGGCGTAGGTGACTATCGCTATTTCTATTATCCGGTGCGACCTGGCCGTACCACCGGTGGTTTCTATGTCTATGATTGTGTACAAGTGAGACTAATTATTTTAGCATATTTGCCGGATAAAGGGTTCAAATATACCTAATAATAATAGCAAATTGCTAATGCATTTTGCAGATTTTTTCTTACATTACTTTAAGTATTGCTATGATGTAAAATTTATAAACACATAATTATCAATATATTATATTAATATGTTCAAGTATGACATTAAGTATAAATATCATCGATTAAAGGAGCAAAAGCCATATCTTCAATCCGGGGCTATATCAATTGTCTGGCCTTTAACTCTATGTATTTATTTATTACTTGTACCGATAGCTCCGATGGCCTGGTGAGTACGGTCTGTATGCCATGGCGGTGAAGGGTCTTTACAATTTGTTTTTTCTCAAAGGCAAATTGTGCAGCAATCACTTTTTGGTAAAGACCCGGGGTATTTTCGGGTTTTGAGTTGACCAGGGAGTCGAGCTCGGTATTTTCGAAAAATATAACGACCAAAAGGTGGGTCTGGGAGAGCTTCCGCAAAAAGGGCAACTGCCTGTCGAGGCTGTGTATCGATTCGAAGTTGGTATAGAGCAACATGAGGCTGCGCCTTCTGATTCGGCGCTTTACCTGTACATAGATAGTTGAGAAATCTGACTCGCCAAAGGTGGTGGTTTGATTGTACAAATGGCCCAGAATGTCATGCATCTGATTGCTCCGCTTGCCTGCGGGCAGGTAGCTGTCAAATGTTTTGTCGAAGGTGATGAGGCCGGCCATGTCGCCTTTTTTTATGGCAATATTAGAAATCACAAGAGCTGAATTGATCGCATAGTCCAGCAGGCTAAGACCTTCAAAAGGCATTTTCATCATGCGTCCTTTGTCGATTACAGCATAAACCTGTTGTGATTTTTCATCTTGGTACAGGTTGACCATCAGATCATTTTTTCTGGCTGTTGCCTTCCAGTTGATGGTACGAAAATCGTCTCCGACCACATACTCTCTGATATGTTCAAACTCAATGTTATGGCCAATTTTGCGCACTTTCTTAATGCCCAGGTCTTCCAGGCGGTGATGTATGGCCATCAGTTCATATTGATGCAATTGCAAGTAGGAGGGATAAACATCCACCTTCAGTTCTTTTCCCTGGTCAAAGCGCCTTATTATCAATCCGATATGGCTTTTTACAAATACCCTTATGTTGCCAAATTGATAAATGCCTCGCTGTACAGGGCGAAGCATGTATTCCACTATCTTATTTTCATGGGCGCTTAGCGCTGCCTTGAAATTGATATCGCGCCGCTGAAACTGAAATGGTATTTCATCAATCAGTCTGACGGTAGTTGCGATAGGAAAGTGGTTTTCGATAACGATCTGCACTATGTTATCATCACCATTGCTAAATCGTTCGGCACATAGTCGGGTGGCGATCATCCTCCTGCCTTTGGCATAGAGCTGATAAGCATCGAAACACAGCACCACCAAAGCCAGTAATAAAACCAGTTGCGCAACTGCAAAGAGCAAGGGAAAAACATAGGCAAGCAAAAAAAGAAAGGTGATAAAACCTGCAAATGCAAAAACCTGGCACTAAAATATATCGACTTGAGCACTCCCACTATCTCGGTATCTCTATTTTATCCATGATTTTCTGGCAGACAGCTTCCACCCCAAAGCCTTCCATTTCTGCCTCAGGGGTGAGTATGATGCGGTGGTTGAGCACAGGTCCCGCGATATATTTGATGTCTTCGGGAGTTACAAAATCGCGTCCTTTGAGGGCGGCAAATGCTTTGGATCCATTGAGCATGGCAATGCCGGCTCGTGGTGAGGCTCCCAGATACACAGATTTGTGGCGGCGGGTAGCGTCCACTATTTCGGCTATGTAGGCAACGAGGTTTTTCTCCACGTGTACACCACTGATCTTGCTGCGAAACTCAAGTATGTGGTCTGCGCCAATGACGGGCTTGAGCGCCGACACATCGTGCAAGCGATTGTTTTCATTGTGGCGGGAGAGTATTTCTATTTCATCTTCTTTGGCCAGATATTCGAGATTAAGTTTGAACAAAAAGCGGTCGAGTTGGGCTTCGGGCAGTTTATAGGTGCCTTCGTGTTCGATTGGGTTTTGCGTAGCCAGCACCATATACAGTGGCGCCATCGGATAGCTGTGACCGTCCATGGTAATCTGCCGTTCTTCCATTACTTCAAACAAGGCTGCTTGGGTTTTTGCCGGTGAACGGTTGATTTCATCTATCAATACAATATTTGAAAAAAGCGGGCCTTTTTTAAATTCAAATTCCGATTTTTTCATATTATAAATGGCAGTACCCAGTACATCTGAGGGCATCAGATCGGGCGTGAATTGTATCCTTGTAAATTGCGCATCGATGAGTTTGGCGAGCACTTTGGCCGCCAGGGTCTTGGCAATGCCCGGAACACCCTCTATGATGATGTGGCCATCGGCCAGCAGCGCAGTGAGCATCAGGTCAAAAAACTTTTGCTGGCCTACCAGCACGCTGCCCGATACGCGGCGCAGTTCATCGGTTTTGTCTTTGAGTTTACTTAATTCTATCCTGCTTTCAAAAGAACTCGATAGTTCCATATTGTATTTTGTTTAGTGGTTATTGAATATTTGATCAGTACGATCGATCAGCGATCTCAATTCACCGGCAGAAATTTGCCTCGACTGGCTGATCGTGTTTATCTGCTCAAAAAGGATTTTTACTTCTTGCGGTGTCCGTTGGGTTTTGGCAGCTACCCTGGCCACGACCTCGTTCATTTCTTCATTTATGTCTATTTGAAGAGCATTACGCAGGTATTCGGTTATATGCAATATTTTTTTTGCTGCCAGGTCTTTGTGGTCTTTTTTGTAATAGTAAAGTCTGGCAATGGTCTTCACAAAATCCAGCGTTTCGTTTTTAGGAGGCTCGATTACCGGAATCACCCTTTGCTTTCTACGTGCTTCTGATACCATGAAGATGAGCACTGCGACGATAAGTATGAATAAAGCCCACTTGAGCGATGGTTCTGAGAGGATGTAGCGCAATGGCGTAGTGGCTTCCATACGACCCAATTGGTAGTATGCTGTCCAGTGTAGTGTGCCCTGGGGCATAAATGACAAAAGCTCAGATACAAAGCGGTGGTTGTGGGACTTGATCATCGAAAAGTTTGTAAAAACCATTGGCGTGCTCGACAAGATGATGGCTCCCTGGCCAACAGGGAATCGCAAAAGCACCACCTCCCCTCTGGTGTTGGTGGCCAAAACCTGCGCGCGCTCCGGATCGTGCCATTCAAAATACTGCGGCAACAACTGGTCAGGCAGCCAAAGCAGCGGGTGGTCAGTTGCCTGCTGGCTCTCGAAGCGCAAACCGACCGAATCCTCACCCCAGAGTTGGGCAAGGTAGAGTTGGAAGGAGGGGCGGTTGATCCGTGCCCCCAGGCTATCAGTGAAGGTAGTATCCATCTGGTGAGCGGCGACCAGAATGGTTTTGCCCTGATTTGCCAGTTTAAATGTGGCATCCAGTTCTTCGGGGGTGGAGGAGTAATTTTCGCAAAGCACCAATATATTATTGCCGTGAAGGGTGTCTTCCAGGGTCATTTCGTACAATGTCTGGTTGGAAGTGAACACCGGTCCTGCCCATGAGTGGTCTGTCAGTGTTTTAAAAACATAGGCTCCAAACGGGTTTTTGTCTTTTTGGTAAAAGGTGACAAACCAATTGAACCTTTGAGGCATAAAATATAGCAAGGCGAAGTACATGGCCAAAACGCCTGTCAAAAAGACGATATATTTCCAGTTGGCTTTAAGCATCTTGTCGCAGTTTGTCTTTTAGTTCATCAAGTGCATGGCGCATGGTGGTGTAATGCTGATTGCCGGCCTCAAAATCGCCATACCAGACATACTCGAATAAATAGCTAAGTTGCGAAAACGGCATTCGATACTGCTCATCCTGTATTTCGTATGCGTAGTCATGGTTGGTTTTATAAACTTTCCAATCGATAATATCCTTATTGGCCAGCATTTTGAGCGCAAAAGATAGCTTAACCTTATGGCCTTTTTGAAGTTGCGCTCGTCTACTGCAGTTTCTATTTCATCGACAAAGCTGATCTCATGGATGTTCTCAGACTTTATACCATACTTCAACTGATCGGGCTCAGTGCCATAAATGGGGACAGTTTTGCCAAGGCCAAATATGCCATACAGTCCAAAGCCAAGCCCCACTACGCCAACCAGTATGATGAGCGTGAGTATAAGCCAGGCAAAAAACTCGTTGCCTACCAATACCAGCAGCCATTCGAATACCTTCTGGAAAATGACCTTTAGTATGTTAGGACGGTTTTCCGGTGGCTCGGCATATCTAAAGTCGTCATGAGCCCGCAGGCGGTTCAGCAGTTCCTGATCAAAGGAAAGCCGGAATTTTTGAGCCACTGTTGAGGTGCTGTCGCCTGACTGGGCGAAGGCACCTCCACAGTGCCACATGAGGCACAAACATACCAGCGGTATTTTGATTTGTCTCAATCTCTATCCGTTATATTCGTGTCCAACTGCTGTATTTCGCTCATTAGTCCCACAGATTCTTTGCGTTCTACCAAGTTGAAATACTGAAAACACAAGGCAATGATCGGAATGCTGTAGGTAAGAAAGCTGCCCAAAAACATGAGCATGACCGAAAGCGTCATACCTCCCTGAAACCACCATGCTGATGTTTCTACACCCACGCCAGTCTGCTCGGTAAGGGAGAAAATCTGTAAAAAATAAAATACATAAAACGGGATGATAAAAATAAGGGATATGGCATACATCAAAATGGAAGAGATGAAGAGTAATCCAAAAGTGCTCCACCATTTGCCATTGATGAGTTTGAATGCACGACCAATAGATTCGAAAATACCTTTGTCTTCAATCAAAACCACAGGAAATGCCAGGGCAAGCACCACCATTAAATAAAAGCCCGGCAATACAAAAGCCAACATGCCCAATACTATTATGATCATCGCGACGATGGCGAGTATCAACAAGGGCAGCACATAGCGCCAGGAAGCATTGAGTACTTCCGTAACGGTGATTTCTTTGGGATAACTGCTCTGGTACATTTTCAGATAATTGACCGTGACAGCAAAACTGATAAGCGTGCTAAAGGTAGATAAGAAGATAAAACCGATGTATGATGGGTTGCTAATGAAACTAAAAGGATTTTGCACCTCCACAGGTGCTGGGGCGACATATTGCCAAAAACAAAGCCGATGTATTGAGAGAAAAGCAAGCCATTGAGGATGGCCAGCGGGCCGACGATGAAAAGTATCGCTTTGCCCAGTGGCTTAGCATTTTGCCTAATAAACTCAATGGTGGCGTTGATCTTCTGACTGAAGTCCCTCTTTTTGTAAAAATTATTTTTTGTGCGTAAGCCATTTAACCTGATTTTAAGTGGAATAAAAATGAAATAATGATAATAAAAATGCCTGATGCTAATATAATGGCGATTTTAAACATAACGGGCATATCGGTCAATCGCGTCACGAAACCCTCTAAAAATCCGGCCAGCACAAACACCGGCACCAGACCCATAACTATCTTTAGGCCTTTTTTTGCAGCCATTCGGAATGATTGCAAACGAGAATAGGTGCCCGGAACAACAGGCCATTGCCCATGATAATGCCCGCCGCCCCGGCAATGATAATGGCCGAAATCTCCAGCGTGCCATGAATCCAAATAGCAGAAGCCGAAGTGAGCAGCAAACCCTTCTGATAAAAAAAATACTGGAAGGCACCCAACATTATACCATTGCTAAATAGCAAATACCCAGTAGCAATAGAAGTAAAAACCCCGGCCACGAAGACCAAAAAAGAAACTTTAATATTGTTGAAGGTGATGCCCAGAAACATTTCTGTCTGTCCCATTTGTTTGTAAACCGCCATCGGATCACCCTTGTCTATATTAGCCAGTGTGTGATTGACGTATTGGTCGCCCAGGATAAGGCGCACAAATGTATCGTCGTGGGCGGCAGATAGCGCACCAATGAGAGCGCTCAGCATAAAGATGACAAAGGAGATAAGCACATAGCGCATGGAATCGGCCATTACATGTGGCAATTCATGCTTCCAGAAATTAATCAGCCTGAAGGAATCTTCTTTTTTGTTTTTATAAATGGAAAAATGCAATGCTGAAGCCAGGTTGTTCAGATAGGGGGTAAGCTGGCTGCCCGGATAGTGGGTGCGGGCAAAGGCCAGGTCGTCAGTGATTTTGATATATACTTCTGACAATTTATCTGCATGAATATCAACGCCTTTATGTATGGAAGCTTCAAATTCTTGCCATTTCTTTTTATTGTGCTTTATAAAAGTAGCTTCATTCATTAATTTTGGTTTTATTGTCTGTATCGAAAATTAATACTTTTTTGGAAACTGTTAATATCAACACCTCGCAAAATGTGCAAATCAGTTACGAGTTAGCCGGGCTGAGCGACCGGATTTATGCTTATTTGCTCGATGCCTTCATCATCGGTACGGCCACCTTGCTGCTGATGATGATCCTCATTTTTTCGGGTTGGCTCGACTCATCGCCCTTTTCGTTAATTATTGCCACTATCCCGGCTTTTCTGTACCATTTGGTCATGGAAATTTCTATGAATGGGCAATCGGTAGGCAAAAAAGTATTGAAAATAAAAGTTGTGAAACTAAATGGTTCACAGGCGACTTTGGGCGATTACCTGCTCAGATGGATCATACGGCCTATCGATGTTATGATATATGGCGGGGTAGCTATTTTGTGTATTACTCTTGGTGGCAAAGGACAGCGCCTCGGCGATATGGCTGCGGGTACCACCGTCATCAAACTGCGACAGTCCGACTTTATGCAAAAACATTCCCTTACTTCCCTCGATGAGCATTATGTGCCGGTATTTGATAATGCTGATCAATTGGAACCTGAATTTATTGAGCTGATAGAAAAGGCCATCAACATCAAGCTGACTTCGCTCGATGAAAAACCTGTGACGGCCATGGCTTTTAAGACCAGACAGCGACTGGGTATAGACACCATTTTGCCCGATCTCAAGTTTTTGCATACCATCCTCAAAGATTATCACCACCTCAAGGTGAAAGAGGCCACCAGCATATAGCCGCTGTTTGTCTGGCATGTCTCATAAAGCACAACATAATACGATTTGATAACCAAGCGTGATCTAAACCACGTTGCCGCTTTAAAAGAATTCAAGAATCTTTTGTATGAAGCCAGCAACATTGGTTTTTGTGATTTTTCAATACCGTACTCCCTAACTGTATAGTCGCTTGGTGCCCATCCTAGAGGCTGAATTTGGTGTAGTGCACAGGGCGGGGAATTGCCTATTAGGGAAATGCATGAGGTTTGGGGCATGCATGTCAAGGTTTTCATGTGTCGTTTGCCTATGCAAGCTGCCTGTAAACCAGGCCTGGTATTTTTCTTCCGATCCACTGATGGGTCTTTGGATGGTTGTAATAATCCACGAAACCTGTACAACCCTGATAGAGCCAAGGGTTGGGCATAAAACAATCATGAATAGAGGGAATTCACCCACAGGCATGAAAGTCGTTTAAATATAGAAACCAAACTATATAACGCCATGTCTTTAGTAGAATTCCCTCAGATTATTGAACGAGGTTGCGGC
>JAAUQL010000169.1 GCA_012033595.1 Cyclobacteriaceae bacterium
ATGATTCTGAGGAGGATAAAACCTCCTCTTCCTTAAAAATCATTTTGGGAGAAAATGCCTTAGAAAACGCATTGCCTCGTTAGAGGCAAAAAATGCCTCACTGTCAGATCAAGTCCTAACTATTACACTTCAGGGGAATCAAAACCCCTGAAGCCCTGGACAACATCCCTTCAATGCTATTCTTCCGTCGTTGGGGGTCGCTTTTTCTTGAGATTGGCCATTTTAAAATAGTTGCTTACATAACCCTTTTTTCGTGCTTCATTGCGCCAAAATACATATTGTCCTGTAGCGCGTATCTCGTCCAGTGCCATTTTCATATATGTGTAGGCTCTATCGCGGGTATTTTTCACTTTGTGCCCATCAGCTCCTTCGCCGTTAGCGGTGGCCAATACCACTGACAGCTCATCGGCTGTAGTTTCTGCCTCTGCCAGCAATTTCGTATCTATGCCGACAGATTTCAATAGCTCAGCGTTTTCTTTTCCAAGCACGGCCAGGTCGCTGAGATCCTGTAGCATGTCGGCATTGGTGGCACCATCGCTGATGGTCTGCACTTTAGAGATCAGGTCGGGTCGGGTGCGAAACGCCCACAGGAAGTGATGTACCAATTCGTCGCGTAGCCCAAAAGCCAGGGCCGATCTTTCCTTCCATTCCCTTTGAGCCTCCTCCATACCCAAATATTCTTTGGCCCATATACTTTGGGCATAGCGACAAGCGCCGGCTCTGCCAGAGAGGCTCTCCACCACTGCCCAATTGAGCCCTGCCTGTACCAGCGCGTCTTTGTCGGGGATGCACCAGGCCGCAAGGTTTTCGGCTTCCTGCACCGCTTCGGCTACAGGCATGGTGGGGGTTTTGACTAGATCGATGGGGATGGCATCGATTTCCTTTTGATAGGTAGCTAATTCTTGTTTTGACATAATATTGTGTGGTTAAGTGATAAAAGTGAGATAAAGCTAAAAAATATGGTGATCAATTGCTAATACATACGGCTTAAAGCCAAAGTTAACAAGCTATAAGGCGGATGTTATGGCTGACATACATGTTTTGGATTAGTGATATAGAATATTTTAATTTTGGCGAAAGGCAGCTTCTAATTGAAATCAAATGAATTTTATTTTATAACAATATTAGAATAAATGCTTTATTTGCACCAGATTTTCAATGTTTATTGAACCGGATTTATCAGAATTTGGTAATGATATAATGGCTACAAAACTTCGATTGGAATTTTAAAAATGTTTTTAAATCCAATATCCAGGACTTTTCGGCGACCATCAATAAATTTGGAAGTCTATATGATTATGCCAATGCCAAAATCGATATGTACGGCTATGGGCAAAGTGGCTATAAATTGAAAGGCAGTAGATTGATTGCTGAAGAATAGTCCAGTTAAATTAAAAAATTCAAATCTTATGTTTAGGTTTCTGATAGCAATTGTTTGCTTTTTAAGTATCTCCGTAGTAGTAAAAGCTCAATACTACACCCATTTCGGAAGAGGATTTTTCGGTATTGGGCAGGCTGCTATCGTCAAGTGTTATGAATTGGAGCAGACAACCTATACTGCCAGTCAGGGTTGGGATGTTACCGATCTTTCGTCCACAAGTACCTTTGGTTTTGGGGCGAATTATACTACCGGTTATTTTTTAGTCAAAAACAAGTTGTCATTTGGTGCAGGTTTGGGTATATACTCTTATCACAATCCAAATTTTGGTTACCTTCCCCTCTATGGGGATCTTCGTTTTTATATGACCAAAGAGCCGGATGTCCCTTATTTGCTCTTGCAAGTTGGAGGTGGTCTAAAGGCGGGAAAGTCATTTAAAAATGGGAACTATTTTAAATTTGGGATAGGTTTTAAGGGTTTTGTCGGAGATGGCCTCTGTATTGTCGGGGAGGCAAGTTGGCAACCATTTAGTGTGTCCAACACTGGCGAATCAGTAAATGTTGCTAATGACACCTACAGTTTCAAAGCTGTTTCTTTCACCATAGGTATAATGTTTTTTTAATTGGAGGATCCATGAAGTACAAACTTTTAAAATCGCTGATCCCGGGGGTTGCTGTTGGTAGCCCTGGGCCTGTCGGCCAATGCCCAAGATGCCGACAAGAACCAGGGGCTATATGGGATCATCCAATTGGGCTATGTCAAAAATAGCACGCTGGTCTATCGATACCAAAGCCAGTCCACGACTTACGATGCAGAAGACGCCCACGTGCGCAGCATCAATGTGCTGATGGGTTATTACATCATGCCCAAAAAGCTCTCTCTGGGAGCAGGCTTTGGCATCGATGGCTTTAGAAGGCCTGATTTTGGCACCTTGCCGCTGTACCTGGATCTTAGATATTATTTTACCGAAAAGCGGAATACCTTCTATGCCCGCACCAATTATGGTGGCTACATTTCTACCGGACCACCCTTTACTACCAAAGGCAGGTATTTCAGGCTTGGTGGAGGCTACAAGGCTTTTCTCACCCGGAAGCTGTGCCTGAATTTCGACATCAGCTATGCACCGGCCAGGCTCACAGAACCAAATAATGAGTATTGGAACATCAATGGTGTGGCTTTTAGTCTTGGCTTCGTATTGTTTTAATCCAAGGTCGTTGTATTATTTTGATTTGAAGAGGATTCTCCAAACCTGACAGGTTATTTGGAAACCTGTCAGGTTTTGTTGCCGCTGCCAGTATCAGGCTAAAGAGTAAGGGTCGGTGATACATGGGTCGTTGAATTAATTTGATTTGAAGCAGCCTCTCCAAACCATCAATTCAAATACCGCTCTACGGTTTGCTGAAGGTCTCTTTTAGAGAGCACGCCGGCCTGGCGCCAAAGGATATCGCCTTTTTTAAATAAAATGAGCGTAGGCACTCCTCTAATCCCGTACTTTTGCGATGCACTCTGGTTTTTATCCACATTTACTTTTATTACTTTTACGCGGCCATGCAAAGCCGATGAAACTTCTTGCACGATGGGAGAGAGCGTTTTGCAGGGACCACACCAATCTGCATAAAAGTCAACCAGGACGGGAACGTCCGAACTTTTTATTAAATCTGAGAATGTTTTTTTCTTGGACATTGAAATAGTAATTTTTGGAAAAGGAAAACTTTTTTGGTATAACGGATACAGATAAAACAAGTTAAAGAAAAGATGCGCCAAACTTTCACCTTTTTAGTGCTTACTATAGTAATATCAGTGCAGGTTTTTTCTCAACAGCACGCACAACTCTCTCTCGAAGACATTTATCAAGACCATATTTTCAGAACCAATACCGTGCAGGGCTTGCGCTGGATGAATGATGGCAACTACTATACTGCCCTGGCAAATAGCATCAATATCCTCCAATATTCCACCGCCACGGGCGAAGTGGTGGACACACTGGTGCGCGGTGCGTCGCTCATGGCCGGAGATACGCACACTCCCATCCAAATCGGCTCGTACCAGTTTAGCGCAGACGAAAGTAAAATCCTTATTTCGTCAGAAGTGGAAAAAATATACCGTCGTTCCTCCAAAGCGATCAATTATGTATATGATCTCAACAGCAGGCAGATTGACCTGTTGGTCGATGGCGATAAGCAGTCATTTGCAAGTTTTTCTCCGAAGGGGAATCAAGTTGCATTTGTGCGTGATAATAATCTATATGTAAAAAACCTGGATGTAGATACTACGATCGCCATCACTACTGACGGCCAGAAAAATAAAATCATCAATGGCATGGCCGACTGGGTATATGAGGAAGAGCTGTCGTTGTCAAAGGCATTTTTTTGGTCCCCCGATGGCCAAAAAATAGCCTATCTCAAATTTGACGAAACGGAAGTGCCACTTTATACTATGCAAAATGGAATGGTCTGTACCCCGAAGAGTATACCTTTAAGTATCCGAAGGCCGGAGAAAAAAACGCTGCCGTCACCATACACATCTACGATCTTGGAACGGGTAAAACCATCGAAATTTCAAGAGGTTCAAATGCTGATATTTATATAGCGCGACTGCAATGGTTGCCCGATGCACAAAGCATCTCTTTCATTAGATTAAACCGATTACAAAATAAATTGGAAATAATTCATGCAAGGGCGCATACCGGGCACACCAACATAGTGTATCAAGACCTTACAGATACTTATATAGATATTGACCAGGTAGATGATCTCTCCTATCTGGCAGATGGCAAGTCTTTCATGATGTCGAGCGAGAAATCTGGTTACAAACACTTGTATCATTACCACATCGATGGTACGCAGATTGGGCAAGTTACCCGCGGCGACTGGAGTGTGACCCA
This sequence comes from Cyclobacteriaceae bacterium, assembly GCA_012033595.1. Classification (GTDB taxonomy): domain Bacteria; phylum Bacteroidota; class Bacteroidia; order Cytophagales; family Cyclobacteriaceae; genus JAAUQL01. The sequence continues at coordinate 4,263 of JAAUQL010000169.1, forward strand.
ATTCCATGGTATAAATGAAGCAAAAAAGACCGTGTATTTTACTTCTACCAAGGTTTCGCCACTCCAAAGACACCTGTATCAGGTAGACCTGAAAGGTAAAAACATGAAACAGATCAGTGAGGCGCCCGGTACCCATGCGATCAATTTCAGCCGTGATTTCAAATTCTATGTAGATACTTACAGTTCCCTCATCGCGCCACCCACCACCATCCTCTACAATGCCGCAGGCAAAGAACTGAAAGTAATGGCTGAGAATAGCCGGTATCTGGCGCTGTTCCATGAATATGGCATGGTAAAAACAACCCTTTTTTCTATTCCTGTTGCGGGCGATTCATTGAATGGATACCTTATGAAACCATCCGATTTTGACATAAACAAAAAGTACCCGCTGCTGATGTATGTGTACGGCGGGCCGGGTTCACAAAAAGTCATCGACCAATGGAACGGCAATTTGTGGCATCAATACCTGGTGCAGCAAGGCTATATGGTGGCCTGCATCGACAATAGGGGCACAGGGGGCCGGGGTCGGGATTTTCAGCATGTCACCTACCAACAGTTGGGAAAATATGAAGTGGCCGATCAGATTGCCGCCGCAAAGTTCATGGGCGATTGGGCATTTATAGACGCCAAACGGATAGGCATATGGGGCTGGAGCTATGGGGGCTATATGTCTTCGCTGGCTATTTTGCTGGGCAATGATGTATTTAAAACTGCCATTGCGGTAGCACCTGTAACAAATTGGAGGTTCTATGATAGTATTTACACAGAAAGATACCTGAAAAAGCCTGGCGACAATCCATCGGGGTATGATGATTTTTCGCCTATAAATCATGCAGAAAAACTAAAGGGAGATTATCTGCTGGTACACGGCACCGGCGATGACAATGTCCACTTTCAGAACGCTATCGAACTACAAAATGCTCTAATTAAAGCAAATAAACAGTTTGATTCGTTTTCTATCCAAACAGAGACCATGGTATAAGT
>JAAUQL010000070.1 GCA_012033595.1 Cyclobacteriaceae bacterium
GCGCGACCTGGAAGGTCTTGCCAAAATAGAAGGATTCAATGCTTTTGTGCGCGATTGGGATCCTTCCTATATTATGGAATGATGCTCACCAGCATCAATGCGCCGGTGCAGATTGGCCGGGCTACGGTGTTTCCCGGAGATGCTGTCCTGGCCAAAGCAGGGGGCGTAATATTTATACCACCTCACCTGCTGGAAAAAGTTGTCGTTAATGCTGAATTCGTTGGGCTCAAGGATTCATTTGGTCATCAGATGCTCCGTGAAGGAAAATATACTCCCGGACAGATCGACACAGCCTGGACTGACGAAATCAAAAATGCGTTCTTAAAATGGCTTGATGACAATCCCGGCAAAATTCCCATGAGCCGAAAAGAATTGGACGAATACATGAAAAGCCGTACCTGGTAGAAAATTCAAAAAAGAAAAAATTATTGAGAATAACCTTTCTGCATTTGTCTTCGAACAAGGTAAGCTGTCAGAGAGGTGTCAAAGCCAGGGAGCTGTTTTTTGAAAGAGCAGCTCACCGATAGGAAAATTGCGACACGTTTAGAGTGAGGCGCGAGGTGTGCTTTCGGGTAGTATTACCTTTTTACGACGGGGGTCAGGTGGTCTGATGATTGCAAAAGACACACAATCTATTATTTAAGTATAGGTCTATACCGTATTGATAGGTAGTGCTTTATAGCCAGATCAGATAGTGCGTTTTGCGTTTAAAAGTCACTTCACAAAAACGGGATAGGCAGACGACTTTTCATCAGTTTGGTATGGAGGGCCTCCTTTGAAGGCAGATTCAGAATGGTTCAATCAGTTCAAGAACCATTTATATGACGACCGTCACAGATTTTAAGAACTTCCATGGGGCGGCTGCAATAAATTTGGGGCTATTGAGCTCCACCAGTCACATGGCTTTTATTACATCACATGGTCATAGTTCCTCAAAATATTCCCTTTTATTCTGGTTACATGACATTCATTTAGTGCATTTATCAATTGAAATAGCATTCAATCCAAAAAATATTGGATTTTTTGTAGAAATTTTTAGGTCAACATACCAAGCCACCAATCTCATAAGTGTTTTTTGACGAAAGGAAACTGCGATACAGGTACGCGAGAGCAAAGAGCAAAAGCCAAAAGCGGCTTTCTAAAAGATATACATTCAATTATTTAAATGATCATGATCCAAATCATTTGTAAAAATTTTGCACTAGCTAAGTTGAGGATACTGCTGCTAAGTACGCTGGTGTGCTTTCATGCCAATTTGCAGGCTCAGGAAGGCACCAAGCAGTTTATGCCCAACAGTAGCGACAGGTTGTACCTCAACATCAACAACACATCTCAATTTGCCATATACAATTGTTTGGAAGAAGAGCGTCTCAATGTATATCTCAATGCGGGTGAAACAATGTATTATGGAATTCAAATCGAGGAGAATGCCTCGAGTACCACCTGGCGGATCAAAGACCCTTCCGGAACCATAGTCGTAGCTCAAACGACCATTCCGACCACAGGTTCCGGATTTATTGCCGACTGGGATGAAGCTATTTCCGGAGCCAATGGAGCCATATTAAATGGGTCAACTATATCTAGCGGATACACTCCCAGAAGTTACACGGCCCTCAGCACTGGTAATCATATCATTGAATTTTCGGCCTGGACAGATGCTTCACTAACTACTTCTGACAACGGCATTAAGAAAGGTGGCCGTGTATTTCCATTTTTTGATGTCACGGTGACGGATGCTTCAAATAACGTAATTACCAATCCGGGTGCGCCCAACAAATCTGCCGGAAGGCTTTGGGCAAAAAAATGGTCTTTCAGCACCACCTCTTTTACCGCATATCCGGTTAAAGCAGACTTTTATGTTTTTACCGAAGATGAGTTTGTAAACAAAGTAAACTATGAAATGAAACCCTTTGGTTTTGACTTTGTGGCCAATTCGTACGGCACGGCCAATGCTTCTCAGAATTACGTAATCAATGCCCAGTCGTCAGAGCTCAATTTGTCCAATATCGGTGAATATAAAATATTTCTCAACGATCCGGATCAGTCTGTATTTGTCAATACCAAACTGCCACCACCGGTGGTAAAAGTATGGTTCGAAAACCAATTGATTTTCGATTACGATTACGATAGAAATCCCCAGTTGGCTCCGATCGTAATTGATACCATTCTGGTGGAAAAAAACAAGGCCGGATGCAGCTTCGACAACGTGACCTTGTTTAAGATAGAGACAAATATCGATGGCTTTTCTGTCATATTGCTCGATTTGGATGGAGGAGGATATTCCACTTCAGGCGGCGACAGGGCGCTATATATCGATTTGTACAAGGGCGTTAACTTCGTGCTTTGGGACGTGAAAAACGACAATGGCAATTTGGTAGCAGATGGAGATTATTCATTGTCAGCCACCTTTTTGGGTCGCGGGCCGGCACATTTTCCTCTTTATGATGTGGAATCACTCAGTGGCATCACTACGGCTTCCATCAGACCTTTCAACAAGTTGGGCTCTACGCTATATTGGGACGATACCAGATTGGAGGCTGCCTGGGGAGATCCGGATGGTTCTATGTCTGAAACCACCATATCGCAATTGAAAATAAATGCTAAAACACCGCGGGTGTGGACCAACACCGGCACCGATAAAAATGGCGATTCAAATACCATAAATTCATGGTTCAATGCCATAGACCTTGGCAAGCCTGATATTCCGTTTACCCTGGAAACCAGCCCCACCAAATGCGAAGATGGATCATTGCCTTTTCTGGGGGATCTATATTTGGAAGGCGACAAAAACACCGACCTGGCCTTTGCTGTTTCTGACTTCACCAAAAAGTTTTTCGATCCACAGAGCAATGTCCTTGTTAAAATCAACATAGCCTCTCTACCGACGAATGGTACCCTGAAAGTTTCTGGTACGCCGGTGGTTCTGAACCAGGAAATAATGGCCGCGGATATTGCAAACCTGACGTTTTCACCGGATATCAATTGGGGTGGACAGACTTCATTTGAATGGAATGGCGCTAATGGCATTCAATATGCCACCGCCAATCAAACGGTTTTCCTGACCATCAACAGCGTGCCGACGATATCGAGTATTACTACACAAAATATTTGTACAAACACCAGTCTGGCCGCATTGCCTTTTACGGTAGCGGATACAGAGTCTGACCCCAATGACCTAACAGTGATTGCGTATTCTCACGATCTGAATGTGATTAAAAATGAGCATATATCTATCGGAGGATCCGGAGCAAATCGCACCATCACCATCACCCCCGATGCTGACGTGACGGGCTCGGCCATTATTTACGTTAGTGCACATGATGGACTTTCGGAGACCATAGAACAGTTTACACTATATGTTGGTCCGGAGATAACCTTTATTGGCGATACGACGGTTTGCGATAATGTAGACCTAAACCTGAGTTCTAATGAAGCTGCGGCTGACAGCTACAGCTGGAAATCAGGGGGCATTGAATTGAGCACCAGTCGAACCCTAAACATACCCAACATGCATGAAACAAAAGTGGGGATGTATAGCCTGGAAGTAAGCAAAGGTGGTTGTTCGCTGGTCAATGAGTTTTTGGTATCTATTTCACCATTAACCACCTATGTCGGCGATGTGAATGTATGCGAAGGGGAGGAAATTAAGTTGAGTGCCACCGAAACCGTAGCTACCTCCTACAAATGGTATAAAGGTGCGACAGAAATTGCCAGTACCAAAGTCCTGACGATTCCTGCTGCCATGCCATCAAATGCGGGAGCAGACTATACATTGGAAGTAAAAAAGGAAGGTTGTACCAATACATCAGATCCTTTTGCCATCACGGTTGTTCCCACAGCAAATCTCACGCTAACCATTGCCGGAGGCAATATCAATGAAGGCGAAGATGGAAATGTAAAAATAACAGCCGCAGAAAGTGGCATTACATATAATGTGTATAAAGGGACAACCTTGCTCACCTCAGGGCTAGGTGCGGGCGCAGAACTTAATATCAGCATCCCTGCAGCCCATTTACCTGCCGGTACCAACACGCTTATCATTTATGCTGAAAACACCAATTGTGCTCAGCAAATGGATGAGCAGGCTGATATGCTCGTTAATGGCTACCCTGTAGCTGACAATGAGAGTGTATCAACTGCAGAAGACACAGATTATACTTTTGTTTCGACAGCGTTTAGTGCGGCGTACACCGATTTTGAAGGGAATACCTTTGCAGGAATCAGGATATTGTCGTTGCCTGCTGTAGGTAAGCTTTTCAATAACGGGGTAGAAATTCTTGCAAGTGACATTCCGCTTGATTTGGCGACAAATGACATCAACGATTTAGTGTATGATATTCCGGATAATTCCACCACGGCAACATCTTTTACCTTCAGGGTTTGGGATGGAACGGTGTTCAGTAAGGCAACTTATACCATGTCCATTGGTGTAAGTGCGATTAATGATCCGCCCATAAGCACGGCAGACGCATACACCCTCGACGAAGGTGGTACTATAAATATATCCTCACCTGGCGTACTGGACAATGACAGTGATGTGGATTCCGGAATCTCCGCCATACTTGTTTCCGATGTCAGCAATGGTAGCTTGACACTAAATAGCAATGGTTCCTTTAATTACATACACAATGGCAGCGAAACAAGCTCAGATAGCTTTACCTACAAGGCAAATGACGGTAGCGTAGATGGGAATACTGTGACGGTCAGCATTACCATTAATCCGGTAAACGACAACAATCCGGTACTAGGCGCGACAGACAAGACAATTCCCGAGGGCACAACTGCCGTACAGACCGTGACCGCCACCGATGCCGATGCCGGAGACACCCGGGCTTTCAGCATTGCCGGAACAGATGCCGCTTTATTCGACATCGATTCATCGACAGGCGTGTTGACATTTAAGACTGCGCCGGACTTTGAAAACCCCCAGGATGCCGGTGCAGATAATATCTATGATCTGACCGTAACAGTGACCGATGCATCGGGCAATACCGACAGCAAAGCGATAAAAGTGACCTTATTACCTCTGGGGGTTCCTCTTGCAGATGACGACACTGGTATCGCACTTGAGGGCGGATCCGTTACCATTGACCTGGCCGCAGGTGACATCGATAGCGATGGCATCCTGGATTTAGCAAGCATTATCATCTCCAATGTGATCCATGGAACAGTGAAAGACAATGGCGACGGTACGGCTACTTTCACACATGATGGATCCGAAACCACATCAGCTGGTTTTAATTACACCATAAAAGACAATGATGAAAACACATCGAATTTAGCTTCGGTAAACATCAACATCACACCACAAAATGACGCGCCAATGGCAGATAATGATTCCGATGCCACAAGTTTTGGCGGTATGGTAAAAATCAATATTGTAGATGGCGATATTGATGTGGATGGCACCCTCGACTTATCGGGCATTATTATCACCAATGTGATCAATGGATCGGTCATAGACAATGGCGATGGCTCGATAACGTTTACACACGATGGTTCGGCCACAAATTCCGGCAGCTTTGATTACACCATCAAAGATGAGCTTGGGGCAGTTTCCAACGTGGCAATGGTGAAAATTGCCATTGTTCCAGTTAATTCTCCGATCGCCAGAGACGATATGGAGGCTATTGTAGAAGGTGCAACGGTGCGCATCGACCTGAAAAATAACGATAGCGATGCTGATGGCACACTGAATTTTTCGAGTTTGGTCTTCAGCAACCAGACAAATGGTACGATCAAAGACAATGGCGATGGTACGGTTGATTTTACCCACGATGGATCTGAGACCACGATGGGCAGTTTCAACTACACCATCAGCGACAATGACGGCAACATTTCTAACCTGGCGAACGTCACCATTTCGATTACCCCGGTAAATGATGCCCCTGTAGCAGTTAATGACAATAGCGCCACTACGGCAGAGGGAGGTGTTGTCACCATCAAAATAGCAGAAAATGACTATGATGCCGAGGGTGAATTGGACTTGTCCACTATCGTGATTACTAACCTGAAAAATGGTACAGCGACTGATCATGGCGATGGTACCATCACGTTTTTTCATGACGGTTCGGAAACCACCACCGGGGGACTCACCTATACCATCAAAGATCAAACTGGGAAAGTATCCAATTTGGCTACTGTTTCCATTACGGTGTCTCCCGTCAATGATGCACCATTTGCCGACAACGATGATGGCGGTGTGATCAAAGAAGGAGAATCGGAGATGATTAATGTAGTAGATGGCGATGTCGATTCGGATGGTACCCTGAATTTTTCAAGCATCATCATAGACAATGTGATTAATGGTTCGGTCAAAGACAATGGCGATGGTACTGTTGTATTCACACACGATGGTTCGGAAAGTATTGCTGCAAGCTTCACCTATACCATCAAAGACAACAGTGGCCTGGTTTCCAATGTAGCCTTGGTAAGCATAGTAGTGTTGCCTGTCAACGATCCGCCTGTGGCAAATGATGAATCCAGTGATCCGATAGTCAGGGGCGGATCAATTATTATCGATATCGCCGGAACCTCGGCAGATGCCGAAAACAATCTGGACATCACCAGCATCATAATAGGCAATGTACTCAATGGCAACGTGCAAGATAATGGAGATGGAACCGTCACCTACACGCACAATGGCACCAACACGACCAAAGGTGGTTTTACCTATACGATCAATGATGCAGAAGGTGCTACATCGAATGAGGCCAAAATATCCATCGCTGTTGATGCGTACAATCTTGCGCCAATAGCCGCCAACGACAGTGACGCTATGAACCAGGGCAATATATTGGCAGGCGAAAACCTGCTGGCCAATGATAGCGACCCCGATGGTGATGCGTTAGCTATCCAAACTCAGCCTGTGGTAGATGTAGCTCACGGGATTTTAGTGATCAGAGACAATGGAACCTACAAATACACTCCCGATAGCGATTATTTCGGTACCGACAGTTTTACCTATCAGGTGTGCGATCCATCCGGCATGTGTGATACCGCGCTTGTTACCATCGCGATACAAGAAGTAAACTTCGATTTGGATGAAGACGGCCTTTCCAACGTGGAAGAAGGCGATGGCGTTACCGATGGAGATGGGATTTTGGATAAATTGGATACCGATTCCGATAATGATGGTTTGCTGGATATTGATGAAGGCAACGCTGATATCGATGGCGATAACATTCCCAACTACAAAGACACCGATTCCGACAATGATGGGCTGTCGGATTTTGAAGAAACAAAAAATGGTGTTGATGCCGATTGCGACAGCGATGGTACGCCCGATTATTTAGATCGTGACAAATGTGGTGTGGTGGCATCCAAAGGTGTTTCACCCAATGGCGATGGAGAAAATGACTTCTGGTACATCGAAGGTATTGAGGGATATCCCAACAACCACGTCAAAATTTTCAATCGCTGGGGCAACCTGGTTTTTGAAAGAATGGGCTATGACAATGAGGAAGTCACCTGGTTTGGCCAGGCCGAAGGTGCCCTGGTTTTAGTGGGCAGCGATGTGCCCGATGGCACTTATTTCTACCTGATAGACCTTAATGATGGCGCTGACCCACTCAGTGGATTTGTGGTGATGAAGCGATAAAAACACAGATTTGTAAAAATGATGAAAATGAGATATATCACATTCGTAGGCTTTCTGGGGCTATTTTCCTTAGGGTCTGTGGCCTTGGCCCAGCAGCAGGTTATGTACTCACAATATATGTTCAACACCTTGGCCATCAATCCTGCCTATGCCGGTTCGCACGAAGACCTCAGTGTGACTGCCCTGATGCGGGAGCAATGGGTTGGACTCGATGGCGCCCCAAGCACACAGACCATTTCGGCACATTTACCATTCGAAAAAAAGCGAATAGGCGTAGGCCTTATGGCCATTCACGACCAAATTGGGGTAAGCGACCAGACCGACGTGTATGCCTCCTATGCCTATAAAATCCCACTGCAACATGGCTCCCTGGCCTTGGGTTTGCAAGGTGGGTTTTCCTACTACAAGGCCATGTTTAGCGAAGTGTCGTCCACAGACCCTACTTTTCAGGGCGTGGATATAAGGCAATTCTTACCAAATTTTGGGGCGGGCATTTATTACAGCACCAGGCGCTTCTACGCCGGCCTCAGTATTCCGCAGATGATCCAATCGAGGCTCGATGATGGAAATGTGGTTTCCAAATCAAAAATCATCAGGCATTACTTTGTGCATTCCGGCTATGTCTTTGATCTGTCTCCAAGCCTGAAACTGAAACCAAATGTATTGATGAAAGTGGTGGATGGCGCGCCAATAGAGTTTGACCTGAACGCCAACCTCTATCTGCACGATATGGTTGGCCTTGGACTTTCGTGGCGATCGATGGATGCGGTGGTGCTTATGTTGCAAGTGCAGATCACCGACCGCTTGCAGTTTGGATATGCCTATGATTTTGGCACTACGGCGCTGAGGCAGACACATGCCGGATCGCATGAGTTGTTCCTCAATTACCGCTTCGCTCTATCCAAATCCAGGATCATTACGCCAAGGTATTTTTAACAGTATGATAATAAGTGAATCAATGAACAAATCAATGATATATCTGGTCTGCATCGCTATGACCATAGTACTGGAGGCTGGCGATGTGCTTGCGCAATCGGGCAAAGAAAAGAAGGGCGACAAACTGATGCAAAAATATCATTTCCTCGATGCGACTGAAGCATATTTGAAGGCATTGGCACTGGATGGAGACAATGTCAGCCTTAGGAAAAAACTGGCCAAATGCTACAGAATGCTCAATATGCCCGAAAAGACGGTGATCTATTACAGGGACATTATAGATACAACGACAAATGTAGAAGCAGAAGACATGCTGTACTATGCCCAGGCGCTCAGTGCGGTAGGAGAGTATGACGAAGCAAAAAAATGGTTTGACGAATACCTGCAAGAAAAGCCCAATGATGAAAGGGCGAGGCATTTTTCCGCAAACCTCGAAAATATGGGGTTTTTGTATGAACGGTCAAAGCAGGTAGAAATCAAAAAATCTGGTTTCAACTCTCCAGCGAGCGACTTTAGCCCGGCTTTTTATAAAAGCGGACTGGTGTTTGTCTCGGCACGCAATGAAAAATCAGGAACGTTTAAGTGGAATGGAAGTGCCTTTTTAGATTTGTATTATACCGAAAAAAACCCGGTAGGCGTCTTTGGAGAAGCCGTGCCGTTTTACAAAAAAATAAATACCAAATACCATGAAGGCCCGCTGGTTTTTTACGACCGGGATTCCCGCCTCATACTCACCCGCAATAACTTTGAGGAGGGCACCCTACTCAAAAGCAGCGAGGGCGTCACAAAACTAAAAATGTATGTTGCTGAGGTAGATGCAGAGGGCAATTGGACAGCGCCAGAGCCATTCGAATACAACAGCGACGAGTATTCGGTTGGGCATCCGGCCATTTCCGAAGATGGACAAAAGTTGTATTTTATCTCCGATATGCCGGGTGGAATGGGTGGAACAGACCTGTATGTGACCACCAAATCGGCTAATGGGTGGAGCAAGCCTGAAAACCTTGGACCTAAGGTAAATACGGAAGGCAACGAGATGTTCCCATTTCTGCATAAGGACGAAACACTTTATTTTGCTTCCAACGGTCTTGGCGGTCTGGGTGGTCTGGATATTTTCAGCTTACAATTGGGCGATTTTACACTCAAAAACATGGGGTATCCGATTAATTCTGAAAAAGATGATTTCGGACTCATTATTAAGGTGGATGAAGGGTATTTTTCATCCAATCGCGAAACGGAAATAGGCGAGGACAATATCTATCATTTTTCAATATTAAAACCACAAAACCTTACGGTGAAAGTGCTGGTGGTAGATGCAGAGCTCAATACACCTATACCGGATGCCTCCATCACCATGAGGTCCATCAATGGCGATACCGCCACTGCGGTGCAGAGCAATACCGATGGGTATGCGCTCATTCCGGTGGAAGCAAGCACAGAATATGATATTACCGCGACTAAGTTGGGCTACAAGGGCGATAAGGCTTACTTTTCGTCAAATAGTCTAACAAAAAATGTACTGATAAAACTGGATAAAAATTGTCAGCACGTCCGTGGCCTGATACAGATGTCGAATAATAAGAAAGAAGAGGGTATCACCGTGCATCTCATCAACCGTCAAACATCGGCAGAGGAAGCTGTGTTGGTCTCTTCTGACGAATATTACCAGTTTTGCATAGCGCCAAATACACAATATCAGCTCAAAGCCGTCAAGCCAGTGTATTTTACCAAGACGGTTGATTTTACCACCAATGACAGCCCCTCACTAGAGCTACAGCCCATGGTGATGGAAGAAATAGTCCTTGACAAAGCCATAGCCCTGGAAGATATCTACTACGACCTCGGCAAGTGGGACATCAGACCAGATGCCGCCCGGGAGCTGGACAAACTCGTGAAAATTTTGATGGAAAACCCGACCATAGAAATAGAACTAAGCTCGCATACCGACTCGCGTGGCGGCGATGCCTTCAACCTGGAGTTGTCGGGCAAAAGGGCTCAATCAGCTACCATCTATATCATCTCTCAGGGTATAGACGCATCGAGAATTGCAGCAAAAGGGTATGGCGAAACGGTATTGATAAACAAATGCGCCAACGGTGTTCAATGCTCCCCCGAAGAGCACCAGGCCAACCGGCGTACAGAATTTATGGTATTGAAGTATTGATGCGGGCTGTCATATAACTGAAGCCGGCATGGCTCGCAACCAAAACAACCCAGAAATAGTCATTTACTATAGTTGCAAACACCATCTTATTCTGAAGCTCTAAAGGCTTCCCGATGGGGTCACTTCAGGAAGCTCAAAATCTCCTCATCCATGGGTTTCACATTGCTGGGAAAGTAGGCAAGCAACTGACCGTTTTCGTCGATCATAAACTTGTTGAAATTCCACGAAATTTTGTAATCGCCGACACCATTTTGCGATTTTTGAGTTAGCCATTGGTAGATCGGGTGCTGATCTTTTCCCTTCACTTCCACCATGGTGGTCATCGGAAAAGTGACCTGAAACCGGTCTGTGCAAAAGGCCTTGATCTCTGCTTCGGTGTCGAGTTCCTGACCCATAAACTGGTCGCAGGGAAAGCCCAACACCACCAATTTGTCATCGTATTGCTCCGAAAGTTTTTGCAAAGCTTCATACTGCGGGGTAAAACCACATTTGGAGGCCACATTCACGATCAGTATTTTTTTGCCTTTAAAATCAGCCAGGTCAATCGTTTTATCACTATCGAGGCTTTTTATTTTGAAATCGTGAATAGAAGTGGCACTCGGAGATGAGAGCAGCGAAAGGAATAGTATTAAGTTTAAAGTCATGGCAGCGTATTTTTTGTTTGTGTTAAAACTACTTTTAAAAAACATTGTTCAAACCACGCGACCAGATTTTTATATCCGGCAATTCGCCGGTTCCAAGCGCCTTGTTGTCAGTAACTCCGGCCATAATTTGGTTCCCCCTCAGCAATATCCACAGGAAACTCACCCCCCTTCCCTTCTCAGCGTTATCCGCAGGAAATGCTGAGGAACGGACATCGTCATTCCGCCAAAAGCACGATGGCAAATTCGCTATCGATAGATACCTTGCCTTGCTGCACCACAGCCAACTGACCGGAATACTGGTCTGTAACCTGCGTGCCATCAGCAAATACACCTGCTACGTCTATGCGCTTGAGCCCGACAGGCAAGTCAAGCCCAATGCACACCTGGTCCTTATAATCGTGCCCTTCATAGCTCCGGGCAAATACGTACGGGGAGCTGGACAGCATCTGGTGCCTGCCAGCGCCTACTGCAGGATGACCCGCCCTAAACCTGCCGAGCTTTTGCCAGTGCGCCAGCACTTCGCCAATAGCAAAGCCGCCTCTGTCGGCATTGGCCTGGATTTCATCCCAATTCATAAAAGAGCGCAAGGTGGCATCGCCGCTGGCATCGTCAATCGCCAATGGCCTGCTCGACTCGTCGCCATAGTACACCTGCGATATGCCGGGGCACAATAATAGTTTGGTTGCCGATTCTATGGGGTTTTCGCGCATTTTGTCAAATGGATCGCCATCATCGTGAGAACTCAGGTAGTTGACCACCGTCTTGCCCGCTAGCTCGTTGTGCAGCAGTTTGCTGTATTTCGAAAAGACACTTTCATAGTGTTGGTGTGCATCGCCTTTAAATTCAAAATTGATCAGACTTTGAAATCCATAATCAAAAAAATCGACCATGCAATCACCGTAATCATACCACCGCCCCGCCGAAATCTGATACCCATACACTTCGCCAAACATAAAAAAGGGCGTTTCGTCAAGCACATCCTCGCGATGGCTCTTTTTCCATGCTTCAAATGCTATGGCTGCCTCCTGGTATAATTCGGCCCACAGCTCTGCTTCGGTATGCTTGGCGGTATCTACTCTGAAGGCATCAATGCCATACTTGCGAATATAATCTGTGATCCATTTGATTACATAATATTTTGGCGCCCTTGGGTATCCGGTGCGGGCAAAAAAATCATCCAATTCACGCAGTTCCTTTTCCAGTCGGCCTTCTTCTTTCCATTTGTCCAGCAGCACTTGCGGCAGGGGTACTTCCATTTCTCTGTCTGTTCTAAGGTCTGGCAGGTTGGCAACCAGGGTGCATTCTACGGTAGATGCATAGTCGGTATAGGTGCATGTAGGCGTGGTACGTACCCAGTTTGATGGCCACACTGGGTCTTTTTCGGTCACAGGCCCGGTATGATTGGCCACTACATCCAACACTATCCGTATGCCATGCCGGTGTGCGGTGCTTACCAGCTCTGCCAAATCATCGCCTGTGCCAAAATTAGGATCGAGCGCTGTCCAGTCTTTGGCCCAATAGCCGTGGTATCCGTAAGTTTTGCCACTGCCTTCATCTACCAGGCCATGCACCTGCTCTACTACCGGTGTAAACCAAATCGCCGTAATGCCCAGGTCGCTAAAGTATCCATCCTTTATTTTTTTGGTAATTCCTTTGATGTCGCCACCTTCAAAGCCGCGCAACACTGCTGTATTTTCGTTTCGGTCGAAATGGAGGTCATTGGACAGATCGCCATTGTAAAAGCGGTCGGTGAGTAAAAAGTAGATATTGGCATTTTCCCAGATAAAGGGGAGATCCGCGGTAACGGTCTCCTTCTCGCGCTGAGGATCGCAGGTGGAAAATAAGTAAACAGAAAGTAAGGCAAAAAGCAGCTTTTTCATAGTTCTGATATTTTACAATAGAATATTAGCCAAAAAAAGTTGGTTCTTCGTCAGCAGGTGTTCTTTAAAAAGGAAAATACCCTCATTTTCTCTCCCTCAACCCGCTGTCGGGTACTTTATTTTCCTAAAGGTAAAGAAAGCACAATCCTCGCATTTTATTACTTTTTATAGCTTCAATATTGCAACAACGCCTGGCTTATTTTAGCTTGTGGAACCCGGGCAAATCACCGATCATACACAAGCTATTGGTCAAAAAAAAACGGCGCAAAGGGCTGTGGTGTGGTCATTAGTATTACATGCTGAAAATTGCTGATGATGACAGTAGGCAGGTAGTCATAGTTAAAACCAAAAAATTTTTGAACCAATTCCCGAATTATTCTCTTATTGACATAAAGTTTATTTTTTATGAGTTCGATCCTTAAAGTTGCCGGTTTATCCAAGACCTTTAATACCGGCCAGAAAAAGTTGACAGTGTTGCATGAAATTTCTTTTGACGTTGCTCCTGGCACCGGCTTGTCGATCGTTGGCCCCTCAGGCAGTGGAAAAACCACCCTGCTCGGACTATGTGCCGGGCTCGACGAGCCGAGTACCGGCACCGTTACGCTAATGGACATGGAGCTCAATCGCCTCAGCGAAGACGACCGCGCCTACGTGCGAAACCAGTATGTAGGGTTTATATTTCAGAATTTCCAGTTGTTGCCCACACTCACCGCCCTTGAAAATGTCATGGTGCCGCTGGAGCTGAGAGGTGGTAAAAACATATCGGATCAGGCGCGACAACTCCTGAACCGCGTAGGGCTTGAAGAACGCATGCACCACTACCCGTCACAGATGTCAGGTGGCGAACAGCAGCGCGTGGCCATAGCCCGGGCCTTCATTACCGACCCTAAAATCCTCTTTGCCGACGAGCCCACGGGCAACCTCGATGAAGAAACCGCCGAAATCATCACCGGCCTCCTTTTTGATCTCAACAGAGAAAAAGGCACTACCCTTGTGCTGGTCACTCACAACCTGCAACTGGCAGCCCATACCGGCAGAATACTGAAGCTGAAGCGCGGCCTGTTGGTCGAGGACAAATCCATTATCCTATAAGAAGACGATGGATTACAAAATAAAAATAATTCGCGAAAACACCAGCCTTGCCCGGTCCAGGTGGATATGGAAGCTTGCCTACCATGATGCCCGCAAAAATTTCTCCCGGCTTTTTCTATTCATTTCATCCATTGTAATAGGGATAGCTGCCCTGGTGGCCATTGACTCCTTCAACCACAACCTGCAAGACGATATCGATGCCCAGGCCAGGGAACTGCTTGGTGCCGACCTGGTGGTAAACAGCCGGGGCAAGCAATTTGATGAAGCGTTTATCCGCCAATTGGATACCGTTTATGCCGAATTTGCCCGCGATGCTCGCTTTGCCAGCATGGTCTATTTCCCCAAAGGCGAGGGCACCCGACTCATTCAGGTTATCGCCCTGGATGGCAACTTCCCTTTTTACGGCAGCATCAGTCTTCGCGATTCTGCCGGCTTAAGGGCTTTTAGGCAAGGCGAAAGCGTGCTTATCGACGAAAGTCTGGCCACCCAATTTGGTGTGGCGGTGAGCGACTCGCTCAAGCTGGGCAAAAGCAAATTTGTTATCAGCGGCTTTGTGACGGGCTTTCCGGGCAACAGCAGCATCACTACCTCGTTTGCACCGGCGGTTTATCTCCCTTACGGGAAATTGGACTCGACCGGACTGATACAATTTGGCAGCCGTGTGAACTACAACAAATACCTGAAAATATTAGGCAATGATTTGGACAAAGTAGTGGAAAGGCTTAAAAAGCCCGTAGAACAAAAAGGCTATGGCTACGAGACCGTGGAGACGCGAAGCGAAAATCTGGGTCGGGCTTTTGGCAATTTGTACAAATTTTTCAACCTTTTGAGCTTTGTTGCGCTCATATTGGGCTGCATTGGTGTGGCCAGCTCGGTGTATATCTATGTGAAAGAAAAAAAATATGCCGCAGCAGTTTTGCGATGCATGGGCGCCTCTGGATGGCAGATATTTTATGTGTTCTTTATCCAGATTTTATTTCTTGGCATTATAGGCAGTGTACTTGGTGTCTTGCATGGCGTATTGGTGCAATACCTCCTGCCTCTGGTGCTCAATGACTTTTTGCCCGTCGATGTCAATATTCAGGTTTCATGGTTGGCAGCCATCCGCGGCCTGCTGGTGGGGCTCGTCATTTCTACCCTGTTTTCGGTGTTGCCGCTGGTCAATATTCGCTTTGTGCCGCCTTTGATCATATTACGGGCAGCGGTAGAAAAAACCAAAACTGTGAGCAAGTTCCGGTATTTTGTTTTTGTGCTGATTGTGCTTTTTCCCTGGCTTTTCGCAGTACACCAGACCGATAGCTGGAAATATGGAAGCGCTTTTTTTGGGGTGTTGACACTGGTGTTTGTATTGCTGTGGCTACTTTCCAAGGCCTTGATTCTTCTGGTCAAAAGATACTTTCCCACCGGAGCGGGCTTTGTTTGGCGTCAGAGCCTTGCCAACCTCTTCCGTCCCAACAATCAGACGGCCGTGCTGGTGGTAGTGATTGGCTTGGGAGCTTTTCTGGTGTCCAATATGGTATTGGTACAAAACAGTCTGCTCGGCCAGGCCGAGTTTGCCGGCAAAGGCGAAAGATCCAATACGGTACTTTTCGACATACAGCCCTATCAGAAAGAGGAGGTGGTGACCTTGGTGAAAAAGTATGAAATACCCATTCAGCAACTGGTGCCCATAGTGACTATGCGGGTAGAGGCGGTGCGCGACAGCGCGGTGATCGATTTTCAAGAAGACAGCACATCCCACGTGCGCAACTGGGCACTTACGCACGAATACCGTGTCACCTACCGGGATAGTCTGATCTCTTCCGAAAAGGTAATTGAAGGTGATTTTGAAAGAAAAAATACCGATGAAAATGATAGCATTTTTGTTTCCGTCGCTGACAATGTGCAAAGAAGCCTGAAATTAAAATTGAAGGACGAAATCATTTGGGACGTGCAGGGTGTGCCAGTGAAAACGTATCTTGGCAGCGTGCGCGAAGTAGATTGGAGGCGGGTTCAGACCAATTTTATGGTGGTTTTTCCAAAGGGAGTGCTCGAAAGTGCACCCCAGACCTACGTGCTGGTATGCAGAATCGATGACCCACAGGTGTCGGCCAATTTTCAGCAAGCACTCGTTCGGCAGTTTCCCAATATTTCGGCCATTGACCTCACCCTCATCCTCAATACTTTGGATGGAATCTTCGACAAGGTAGCCGTCGTGATCCGCTTTATGGCATTGTTTAGTGTGCTTACCGGCCTTTTTGTGCTTTCTGGCGCGGTGATTAACAGCAAGTACGCCAGGCTTCGGGAAAATGTGCTTTTGCGCACCCTTGGAGCCTCTCAAAAACAACTGGTGCAAATGACCCTTATTGAATATAGCTACCTCGGACTTTTTGCTGGTCTTACGGGCAGCTTGCTGGCCTTAATCGCCTCCTGGGCGCTGTCGGTGTATTTTTTCGATATCCTCTTTATGCCAGATTTTCTTTCGCTGGCCATTATTTGGCTGGCCGTTGCGGCTCTCACCGTGTTCGTGGGGTGGCTCAATACCCGCAGCATTTTGCATAAATCTCCGTTGGAGGTGTTGCGCAAGGAGGTGTAAGTCAGAAGTAAGTGTAAGCGCGTGCCAAGATGTGAGACCGGGAGGCAGGATCGGACAAGTGAAACTCAATACAAGTCCCAGTCTCCATTCATATAGTACTGAAAAAGCACCGGATGGTGTATGGTGTTTATTGCGATGGAATCCCCGGGTTTAATGGTAAAATCCTTGCCAAAGGAGGTCATCAGCGTCATAGCCTCATGGTTGATCCACTTGGTGGGAATGCCGGCAAAATCCAGACCCTTCAGCGCCGCTTTAAACTGGTCTTTTGACAGGCTTTTGGCTCCGGATATCCAGCCCCACTCCCCGAGCGTCACTACCTGGTTGTGCAAAGGCACGGTCGAAAATCCGGCTGCTTCCATGGTCTTGTCTATGCACTTAAACGCCCGGGCAGCGAAATATGGACTACCGGCCTGAGTAATGATGAGGCCATTGGGTCGCATCACATTGTTGCACAGCTTATAAAACTCATAAGAATACAAGCGACCCAGCTCTATTGACTTTGGGTCGGGCAGATCAACGATCACCACGTCGTAGTATTGATCTGTACGTTCCAGATAAGTATAACCATCTTCGTTGATGATGCTGACCTTTGGATCTTTCAGGGCATTTTGGTTGATTTCAGAAAGCACCTGGTGCTCCATGGCAAGCCGGGTCATATCCGGGTCGAGATCGACAAGGGTAATGTTTTTTGCCCTATCGTATTTCAATACTTCCCTTACTGCACAGCCATCACCACCGCCCAGAATCAAAATGTCCGTCGGGTTTGGAGACAATTTCATCAGAGGATGCACGAGGGGTTCGTGGTACATGATTTCATCTACGGTGCTCAATTGCTGATTTCCATTTATAAAAAGCCAATAGTCGCCATGAGACTGCGTAATGACCAGCTTTTGATATTTGGTCTGTTTAGAAAAAATCACATTGTCTTTGTAGCGCATTTCCTCTCCGTGCTCAATGATACGATCGGCGCTAAACATGCCGGCAAACAATACAAAAAGCACCAATACATTGGCTGTGCCAAGGCGGGTCTTTACCGCTGCACCCAGGTCATTCCACAATACGGCCAGCAGCACAATGGCCACTGCGTAGTTCACAAAGCCCAGTACGAAAGGGGTGTAGGTAAGCCCCAGAAACGGCAGGCCAACGAAAGCAAAAAAAACACCACCAAGCAGACTGCCATAATAGTCCTTTTCCATCATGGACGACACGTTGATCTTTAGGGTCTCGAAGCTGTCGTTGATGCGGATAACCAGTGGAATCTCCATACCAATGAGTAAACCAATGATGATGCAAAGAGCATAAATAACCACGCCGGTGTACATCGTATAGGTGGCCGCTGTGTAGGTAAGCAGTGAAACCAGCGAGGCGAGAATAGAAAGTGCTATTTCTATCCAGATAAACTTCTCGAGCAGATGGCCTTCCATCATTTTGGTGATCCGCGCCCCAAGACCCATGGAAAAAAGCATGATGGAGACGATCATCGTCCACTGAAGAACCGAGTTGCCCAGAAAATAGGTGGCCAGGGTAGAAAGCACATATTCAGCCACTATCCCCGAAAGGCCGGTGGCAAATAGGCAGAGCTTAAGGATGTTGGAGCGAAGCTTCATTTAAACCACAAAAAAATTAATTACCATAAGTGGCGGCATTTACCGGAGGTATTTTAAAAAAACAATTATGATAAATCCATGCGGCAAGCAGCTGGAGTTGGCAGTGCCAACGGCAAGCACATTGCTAAAGACTCCAGCATATCAATACCGAACCTCCCACGTACGCAAATGCTTCTATAATGCCAGCGCCAATATTAGGTTTTTCCTGATTGATGAGCTCATCGGTGAGGCTGCGGCCTGGCAGCAATATTTTATCTGCCACCAACCTGGCAATGGGCAAAAAGACCAACCCGATGCCAGCATCTATCGCTATGTATTCTGCGGTGATTTCCCAGCTTTCGAAGTCGTGCATGAGGCCATGACGAATGAGGTTGCCAATGGCGATAATGGCTCCTGCCATGCCTACGCCTACGGCCACATTGTCTTTTTCGATATGCTCATATATGTCGAATGGCGTAATCCAATTGTAAACGTAAGCTGTGCCAATAAGCAGCACTTGACCAATGACCCAATAGATGAGCATGGTGCCAATGCCGCCGCCTTCGCCATAGACCGAACCCATTATAATCAGGCCGGTGGCAATGGCACTGGCTCCCTCTACCACCCCGGTGCCAGCATTCTGATCTTCAGCTATTTCCTTTTTCACGCTGAATTTGCGCAGTATCACCCTGTCATTGATGATGATAGAAAGGTTGAGCAAAACCAATGCGATACAGCCGTATATGCCTATGTAGATCAGATCTGTGAGCAATCCGGCGGTTTCGCCCATCATGATACCGCCGATAGACAGCACCAATCCTGCGAAATAGCCGGTATGTGCCAGCGCAAATGCAAGGTTGTCTTTTTCTACAAGCTCATCTTTCACATTGTATTTGTGGATAAACTGGTATAAGTACTTGCCTATAAAAAACAAAACAAAACTGCTGGCCAGGTAAACAACAGTAGTGAGGGTGGCGTCAATGTAGGTCATATTCATTGTTACAGGAATTTATCTTATGGTGCTGGCTACAGCAATGGATTTTTATTTTTACTGTTCAAACTTATTATTAAAAAAACAATCCGCTCTTCTTCGTTGAATAAGGCAAAAATATGTGTGGTCGTCGCTATCATTTCTCCAAGGCCATCTGATTTTGAAATTCCAACTCAAGTTGAAGTTCTTCCAATTTATTCAAAAGACGGTTAATGTTTTCTTTGCTATTGTTCAAATACACAAAACGGGTCTGACCCTTTTTCAATTTAAAATTAGCATTAATTTCCCCACCTGGCATTTTTCTAATGTTTATTGTGCCGATTTCCTGATAATAAAGTACCTGACGATAGCAGCGGCCAATAAGCAAGGGGGTGGCAAAAACCCAGCTCAACAAGGCCATCACGCCTGAATAATAATATATGGGATGCTCGGCAGCAGTAAATGAAATAATGTTGTACATGCCATAGCCGCTGGTAAAGAAAAATACGATGAGCGTGAGCAGTTGCTCCATCCGCGAACGGTCAGCAATGATCATTCTGTCATTCAAAAAATACAAATGACCGCATTTCAGCGGGATTTTGGCTTTCATTAATTTAGGTTTTAAGAATATGGTAGGCTGGGGAAACCATTCGCATATGACGGCTGTACCAGGCATTATTTCCAAGGCTCTTTCATCCCTGTTTGAAAGCAGGTTTATTGCTCCTTGCTAGCTGATGCCTCTTTGGTATTTGCATGATTGCGCTTTGTCCATTCTCCCTTGCCATGCTTATATTCACCCCGCACACCGTCGGGTGCATACCCCACTATTTTGCCTCTCTACTTTCCATACCCTCCGCTTCTCGATCTGGAGAAATTGCTGTAGCGCGAACCAGACTTGGAGCTTTGCGGCGTATTGGTTCGCACACCAGTTTTAAAGGTATTATTGGCCGAGTTGCTCGACCACTTCGATGATTTATTGGTCGTTGTGTTGTATTTGCTGTTGGTGCCGTAGGTATTGGAGCCATCACCGGCTTTAGGTCCGTAGTAGCTGCGCCCTGTGCCGTAGTATCCGCCGCGATAGTCATCGTAATATGATCTCCGCGCCGGGAAGGCCATCATGTTAAACATAGAGCTCATCAACGCATATTTTCCATAAAACTCCCAAAACGACCCGCCATCGCGTTCTTTCCATTGGCCGTATTTTTCATTGCCTACATATGCTCCATAGCCCGGAGGGCTCACCCCTTTGGTGATTTTGCCATCGGAGCCTTTAGCTGCTATTTCCATACCCATATTTTGCAAGTTGGCTTCAAAAAATGCTTCATCGACTGGCAGCCAATCCGTAATCTTTTCAGATATATTGCCTTGTCCATCTTCTTTAATGATCTTGTATTGATGAAAATACTCTTTGAAAATTGAGCCTTCGGTGTTCATATCGTTGAGCACGATAGAAAAGGTGGCCGCATCGCCCATATCACGCATCAATTCATCGACCGGGCTTTTGATGGGTTCGCTATAGTCGCTCTCACAGGTACGACTGCAGGCATACACCAGCGCGACAAAAAAAATAAATAATACGACCTGTTTCATAGTTAGTTACGTTTGTGGCTTAGTTATAAGCCCTTGTTATTATATTCTAATCACATTTTCAAATCTCAGGTAATAAAACAAATCTCAAAAAGTTAAAATTCAGTATAAGCTCGAGCTTACCAGATGCACGATAAGTTTTTTTATTTCTGCATCACAGCCCCAAGCTTTGCAATTTGAAAATTGCTATTTGCCTTATGCCACCACATTAGGTGGCAGCTGGTAAAATATTGGTGATCTCATAATCGTTGACCACCACGCCGTGCGAGGCTTCAAATTCGCGGGCGCCCCACTGCTCCACGCAGGCCACTTGGGTTTCCGAGGCATCATAATAGTCCCAGGAGATAAACTCCGTCCAACTATCATCATTTTCCGGTTCATCCGAAAAATATCCCGGGCTTTCTTTGTCCAGAAAATAATCTACGCCTTGATAGGAAATTTTCTTCGGAGGGCACTTTTTCTCAATAATTTCTTCGGGAATATCCTCTCCAAGCGAGCGTACTTTCAGCTTCCGGCTTAGAGTCATCGCTCCTTCATCATTGTAGTCGATGTGCAGGTAGGCGGTGTCGGTGGCAGTTTCGAGCTTGTACTCTCTTGTAAAGTAGTTGTTGCCCCAGTCGTACTCATATTCTTCTTTGATCTCCCAGGTAAGCATGTCGTAGTCGAACATGAACCCAACACGCAGGTCTTCGATTTTCAGGTTGCTGGGGTCGTAGTGCAATGCTTCTTTTTTCTTAAATCTGTCAAAAAATCCCATGGAGTTTTTTTGTTGAGTGTGCGTTTGCGAATGATTGCTTGTTTCAAAAGTACTAAAAGGGTTTTGCTTATCATTACTTTTGCCCCGATTAGCAAAGCTCTTTATCAATTGCCAGCCCGTCCAGACGATCAACACCAGCAAAATGAATTTTATCATGAATCCGATGGTTTTGGTTTTTAAAGTGAACTAAATCTTCTGTTATCTTTCTTTTGGCTCATTTCCATTCTATCCTTCAAGCGCTCATTTTATTTCAAAATGACCATTTTTGGATTTAAGCATGGCGATAAATTGATCCTGATTTTCAGGGGTGATGGAAATGGTCTTGTATTGCCCATAGGCTATTTCCATGCAATCCCACGACAAGGTTGGCTTTATAATTCCGCCAATCGTGGACTGGTTCAAATATATTTTTTTGATTTCCTCAAATGGAATGATCCACCTAAAGGGGCCACACTTGATTTTGAGCTGGCTTTTGCCCACCTGGTATTGCGTGCCATACCAGCACCAGACAAACAAGGTCAAAACCGGCAGCACCAACAGACTATTGATCAGAAATACCTGTAAGCTAAAGGCATTGGCCAGGAAGGGCACACCGTAGCTTACCAGTGCTATGCTTGCGCCCGTGATGATGAGAAACCTCCTGAAGCCTTTGCCTTTTTTAGCTGCAAATATGATGTCCATAGCCTGGCGGGTTTATTCTCCTTTGTCGGCTTTCATCTTGGCTTTAAGTGCTGCCAACGCATCGGCAGATCGTGAAGGGGCATCAGCCTGTAGCACTTCGTCGATTTCCTCGTCTATGCTTCTGCCTTTGTTGGCGATATCGGCATAGGCTTCAGAGAGGGCTTCGTTGGCATCTACCTTTTCCTTCATTTTTCCAGCATGGATATGGTGCCGGAGCTGTCGATTTGTGCCATTTGCTTGTTGAGTTTGGTGGTGGCCTGGCTCACCGTAGCCCTGGCTTTCAACGTTTTGAGCTCATTTTCATAATGTCCGATTTTCGACCGGAGTTTCTTTACATTTTGTTCCAGCTGAACCAGGTTGCCATCTATTCGGGTGGCATTTTCGTCTGCCGAGCGCGATTGGTTTTCGGCATCCTGTTTTTGGTTGAGGGCTTCGCCTGCAAGCCGGTCTGCTTCCGCACTGTCGAGTTCGCCTTTTTCGGCCTTGCTCAGCAGCATCATGGCTTTGTTTTCGTAGGCCTTGGCTCTGCTGCGGGCATCTACTGCTTCTTTCTTAGATCTGATCGACATGGCCTTTACTTCGGCCAGGGCCTTCAGACTTTCGTCAAGGTCTTTTTTCAAATCCCTGATGCCTTGTTCGGTCAGCTTGATGGGGTCTTCGAGCTTATCGACAATACTATGAGCCTCTGACTGCCCTATTTTGAATAATCTACTGAATACACTCATTTTTTTATTTGTTTAGTTTTTAGAAAATTTGATTAGTTCCTCCGAATACTCGCTGATTAGCAGGCTCAATGAGTTGAGCGAGCCTTCCAGTTCGTTCATGTCAAGGTTTTCGAGTTGCAACGTGTCCCTGAAAATGACCTTTGTTCCGGTCTCGTCCAGTACAAAAGCCCCGTGGATAATGTCCCTGTTTTTGATCAGCAGGTTTTTGTACACATCGTTCGCAGGGTTTTTAATTTCGAAGATAAACTGTTCCATCACCAGGATGGGATCGAGACAGCCGATCACAAGGTTGTGAATGCCTGCGTCTTCTTTTTCTACCCAGAAAATGCCTTCTTCTTCATTTTCGTTCATTATGTTAAATTCCAAATCGAGGAGGAAGCCTTGGATTTTTTCAAAATATCCGTTCATCATGTTTAGCTTTTTTTGTGAGGTTATCATTATTAAGGTTTATAAAGTTATAAAATTTAATTTTTGCTTCGAACGAAAAAGTTATTATCGGGCTCCTGATGATTTTATTGGCGAGCCGCCCTATAATTTATGAGCTGGCAGGCCTTATATTTTATCAATTTACATTTCATTGGCGTGCTATTTTTAGTAATTTTAATTCTACATACGATAGAGTTGCTCAAAAGGTTAGCAATATTAATAAAAAAATATGTCGATCATAGGAAAAAACATAAGAAAAATCAGAACCGTGAAAAAGCTAAGTCAGGCCGCTTTCGCGGAATTGTTCAATTTGGCACGTCCCAGCGTAGGTGCATATGAAGAGCAACGCTCGGAGCCCAAACTGGAAACGGTAATCCAAATAGCTCATTATTTTGGCATTTCTATCGATTCGTTACTCACCAAAGAGCTTACCATCAACGACCTGTTTAATTTCAATATCCATTTTGAGGAAAATATTCATACCCCAAAAGCGGAAATAGCAAAAAATCCTGACCAGGGCTTGGGCCTCGTCAAGTCTGTGTTGATACCGGGCGATAAGCACTTAGAGTATATCGTTCACGTCAACAACCGCGATTTTATCTCGGGATTGCCCAAGGTGTTAATTCCCAAATTTCACGAAAAATCCATACGTGCATTTGAACAGATCACCGACGACATGCACGACAATTTCCATGGACTAAATCTAGGCGACCTGGTGTTTGGCGAAAAAATGGGTGTACCACACAAGTTTATCGACGGTCAGCTATATGTGGTGGTCACCAGCGAGAAGATCATTATCAGGCGGGCGGCAGCCAAGAGTGACCACCTGGAGCTGTTGGCGGACAACACGAACTTTGACCCTGTCTTGCTCAGCTATGGACATGTGCTGGAGGCCTGGGAAGTGGTGGGGTATTTTTCGCAAAAGATATCCGCACCCACGCGAGTCTCAGAGCGGCTGATGCACCTTGAAAACCAGTTTGAAAATCTGAATATGAGATTGATGAGGTTAGAGGGATCCTAAATGCGTTTAATAATAATCAATGCCATCTGGGGGTGCATTTTGGCTAAAGCCATATTCATCGATTGTAAAGGTCATGGTGTTGACCAATGCTTACTTTCGGTAGCACTATGGTATAATTGGCAAAACCACATTTTTTATCAAAAAAATTTTTTGACCTAAAGCTCTAATCATGAAAATAAAAGGAATAGAAGGCCTGAGCGGATCAGATATCGCCAGGGAAATTGAGAGAGGTGGTAAATTTGTTCAATATGGATATTGTGTCTCCATTCTCATATTGACTTTCCGTAGATCAAGCGATATCTACTTTATCAAAGGTGGAAATTCGGGTATCTCAAACGGATTGGTATTTAGTCTTATTTCATTGACTTTTGGTTGGTAGGAAATTCCCTGGGGGCCGATTTATACCATAGGAGCACTAATTTCCAATTTTTCCGGGGGTAAAAATGTTTCAAGGGAGATTCTAACTGCAATCAGTCAGCCTGGCGCTATTGCATGAGTTGATTTAATCGTAATGCTGATAGTTTCATTAATTGCTCCACTTGAAGCCATTGTAATTTGGGCAAGGTAATATCTTGTCCTTGCGCTTTACTTTGTTGGTTTTGAGTTCGGGCAGCAGTAAGGTGATGGATAATTCATGCGATCCGCCCGAATCGGGACCTATCTCGGAGATGGTAAAATCAAAGCTATAGCCCACTTCGATAAACTGTAAATTGAGGCCCAGGATTAATACGACCGCATCCTGGCTGGCTTTTTTGTTGTAGTTTTTGTTGATGGGAATGCCACGGTACCAGAGGCCAACCATTACCGGATCAAAAATGATATTGGCGCCGACATCGAACTGCCTGAACTCACCCTGGCTTTTGTAAATGAAGGAAGGGGCAAAGCTGCTCAATTTTGACTTGGACAATATGGAATGTTTGATCGGAAATCTCAATCCGGCATGGGCTGATAACCGCATCGGTAATTTGGCATCTTCGCCCACGAGCGAATAGTTGGGTTCATTGAGGTGGTAGCCCGAAAAACCAGCCCAGAATACCTTGTTGTAAATTACCGCACCGGATGAAAAGTCGAAATAGCTTTGGTTGCCCAAATGACCGATGGCATCGTCGCTGGTAGGGCCGTTGTGGATGATCTGGTCGCCAAATACAAGTTTGTCAAAATCGAGGGATCGGGAGGCATATCCAAAGGAAACCCCCGGAGAAAACACCCATCCTTCCGCAATTCGGATTTTGGATGCATAGATCGCACTGGCAGAGGTATTGCGCAAATTGGCCGATCCGGCACGGTCTGTCATTACCATCACGCCAAATGCACTGCTCCAGTCTTCCACCAAATAGTCGGCAGAGGCGGCGTAGGTATTGAAAGCCTTGGGCAGTTTGGCCCATTGCAGCCTGCTATTGAAAATAAACCTGGGCTGGCTCACCGATCCGGCCAATCCGGGGTTCAGGTACAGGGGCGAGGCATAGTATTGCGAAAACATAGGATCCTGTGCTTTGAGCATTATGGCCAAAAGCAACATGGGCAGCATCGAAATATATTTTATAAACTGGCTCATGGTCGTCATCATCTGATCAGTGCGATATCCCCAAATTTTGTCAATTCGCGTCCATCGATAAATTTGAACTCAAGCTTGTACACATACACATCGGGCGCACACAGCCTGTTGTTGTAGTATCCATCCCAACCTTTGTTGGTGTCTTCGGTGTAGAAGAGCAATTCTCCCCAACGATTGAAAATTTGCATTTTATAAGCGATCACTCCTTCGGTCACCGGGAAAAAGACATCATTCCGACCGCTGTTGTACCTGTTGCCGCCGGTGGGTCCGTCGAGGCTTGGTGTAAAGGCATTGGGTATTTGTATTTCATTGCCATCGACTACTTCCACGATTTTGGCATAGGTTACCGTGTCTGAGCAGTTATTATTGGTGCTGGCTATGAGCGTGATGTCAAACCTGCCCGTATCGAGGTAGGTATAGACCGGCTCAAAATCTGTGGATTTGCCCCCATCGCCAAACTCCCAAAAATACAGGTCTGCGTCAAAAGAAAGGTTGGTGGTATAGATAGGGTCGTCGGGCAACTTTACCTTTTCGGGCCTGATGCTAAAATCGGCATGGGGCACCGGAAAAACCTCTATAATCATAGACTTCACCGCCGCATCTGTTACCCCCGATTCGTTGGAAGCTTCTAACTTTACACTATATATACCAGGTTGATAGTAGGTATGGGAGGGGTGCTCTTTGGTAGAGGTTCCTTCGCCAGCTCCAAAATTCCATCGATAGCTGTCGGGATCTCCATACCTGGTCAGGTTGGTAAAGTTTACCGTGAGCGGGGCGCAGCCTTTGCCCGGATCGAAAGAAAAGTCGGCTTCAGGGGCAGTTGGTTGAATGAAAATACTTGCAGAATCTACACTTTCGCATCCTTTTTCTTTTAAGTTCAAACTGATGGTATAAGTGCCCGGTTTTGCATAGGTGTGCGGAGCCGGGAATTCTTCCTGGCTGGTAGTGCCATCGCCAAAGTCCCATAAATACTCCGGTTTGCTGCGTGTGCTCAGGTTGTCGATAGTAACCGTAGCCCCAGGAAAGACCTGGAATTCAGGATTGACACCAAAGTCGGCCATGAGCTGCGGCTGAGAGGGCACAATGATGCTGTGTGTGGTGGTGCTGCTTTCGCAAAAGGCATAATTGGCCGTTTTCAAATCTATCTTCACAGGGAGATTGTCGGCGCCGGGAGCCGGTCTTTTTATCTTATAAATGAATGAATCATCGAGGGTGTCGTTCATGTATATTACACCTCCCCTTGCAATGATCCAGTCGTACTCCATCAGGCCTTTGTGCTTAGCGTCCACTTTTATGGTCATTTCTTCACAGGCCAGCGATACCGTGTCGATGGTGAAATCTGAGGTGGGCACCGGGTTGACATTGACAAAAAGGGTGGAATCGCCCACACAGATATCTTTGATATTGGATTGAAGGTTTACCGAAAAATTATTTATCCCTTTGCCTTTGGCTTGGAAGGTATGCTTGAAAAGTCCGGCAAGACCATTGGTAGTGGTTTGCAGCAAGGTGTCGCTGCCCTGCTTCACCAGCCACGTATAGCTCTGGGGAAGTAGCGACATGGTGGCCTTATCTACCTGAAAACCGATTTCTACCGGCGCACAATTTTTGGCCAGGGGTTCATAATCGACATAGATAAATCCCGGCTTTACAGAGGGAAGCACCGTCACCTTGTCGGCACTACTCAGGGCAAGGCAGCCATCTTTCGACACTGATTTTAATATAACATTGAAATCTTTGGGCAATACGGACCAATTCTGAAAGGTGGTGGTCATCACCGGATCGTAGCCGGCCAGATTGGGATCGGTGAAAATAGTGTCGATGTACCCGGTGCCGTAGTCTATACACCAGACGTATTGGTCGATGGCTACAGGCTGGGTGGCAGTTGATGTATTTTCAAAACTCACACTTAGCGGGCTGCATCCATCTACCTTGTCTTTTGTAAATGTCGCTATGGGTTTTTGGTTTACCTGAATCGGCATGGTAAAAATAGCGTTGCAGCCGTTTTGGTCGCTGGTGGTGCGTAAGGCGACCTGATGTGTTCCAAAACTGAATGAGCGCATAAGGGTATCGGGTCTGGTCAGATCAAATACGGAATCCGGGTCGAAGGTGACCATGTCGTAATCAAAGTCCCATTCCCACTTCACCACCTTGTTGGCGTTGATCACCTCCAGCGTGGTCTTTTCCATCAGCCCGGATGGCAGTCCGTCGCAAACCGCTTGGGATACAAACGAAGGCACGGGATTATGGTATATCACAATGTTGATTTCGTCTTGCGTATCGCATTTGGTCACTTTGTCGCGATAGATCAGCCTGGTTTTATACACGCCGGGTTCACTGTAAACCTGAGAGACTGATACTTTTGCGGCGTCGGTAAAGGAATTGGCGGCAGCCGGCACCGATTTGATCAATACATTTTTTTCGTCATAAACTTCCCATCTCCATTCGTCTATTCCCGGTATCGAGCCTACTGTCTCATCTGTAAACGTTACGTTAAAGGTTTCGCCGGATCCTGGGGTCTTGCAAAAGCTGGTCTTCGCGGTGCCTATCTGTGCAATGGCCGTTGGGGTAATGCGAACTATCTTTTCTACGATTGCATTGCATCCGCCTGTTGCATTGTTGTCCACAACGGTCAGCCTGACCAGTTTGTGCCCGCCACTGGCAAATTGGAAGGTAGGATGGGTGGCGGTTCTGGTACCCAGCAAGGGATCGGTGGCATTTGGACCATCAAAAAATTCCCAGGTATATGCCAGGGCAGCGCCACCCGGTCCATTAGATGTATTTCTAAAGTACACAATATCGTCTATACAATAGTCCCAGCCCACCGCTCCACTATTACTTTCTTTTTTGGCCACGAAGTCCGGCGTCGGTGTGGCTACAATCACTATCCGAGATTCCGAAGTCCGGGGAGCATTGTCCCCCCCGGCGGTTGCCGGATTGAGTGGATTGCTA
Source organism: Cyclobacteriaceae bacterium (assembly GCA_012033595.1). Classification (GTDB taxonomy): domain Bacteria; phylum Bacteroidota; class Bacteroidia; order Cytophagales; family Cyclobacteriaceae; genus JAAUQL01. The sequence goes on from JAAUQL010000070.1 coordinate 29,149, forward strand.
TCGGTGAGATTTTCATCGTAGGCATTGCAGGTGTTCCAGTTGTTGAGTGTCACGTAGAAATCCTGGCCGAGCGCAGCCGTGGCGGGCACATCTATGCTTAGGCTGGTTTCTACTATGCCCGACACCGGGTATTTTGGATCAGTGCCAAATATGGGATCGTAATAAGGAAAAGCACCAGGGGAAGCGCCTCCCACCTGGATGCCCGGAATACGAGTGGCATTGGCGCCACGCCCATATATCCATTGAATCCATCGGGGGTCGGAATTTTCGCGCAAATCGGGGCGGGGAAAGCAGTTCCAATCGCTGGCATCCTGAAAATTGATGCTGGAAGCAAAACCTTCGCAAACCCGAAATACATCCGGATCGGATTGGATAATATCTTCCGTCCATACGATCACATTGATGGGCTCAAGGGTTACACTGCCGCGGGGATTGCATGCATTCTCTACTTCTATCACTACCTGATATCCGCAAGCGACCGGGGCGTTGCTGTAGGTATGAACAATGATTGGTCCATTTGGATTTGGGTTGACCTGGAGATAAGTATCAGAATTGCCATCACCCCAATCTACATAGTATGTGGTGCCCGGCTTTGAGTTGAGATATTGGGTTTGGATCTGGACTTCGAATGGAGCACAACCGCGGCTACTGGTTATAAAATTGAACCCAGGCTCCATGATGTCGGAACTGGTGCATTGGGCATAGCTATCGGGCGATGCCAGGTAAAACAAAGCCAACAGCAATGGTAAAAATAGTATCCTTTTCATGTCCACACAACCTTTCACTTCTTTGCATCTTGTCTGCCCATGTTTCCCTTTACGGGAATAGGCAATAGCCCAAAGGTGGCGCAAAAACATCAGAAAATTGTCACCGGTAGCTGCAATCCACCTTTTGCCCACGTACAAAGCGGGTACAAAACGAAGCCAACTTCTGTGAATGCAGGATGATAATTATAAAGCCGACCCAAACCCTGACATGTACACTTTTAGTTGAAATTGCATTTTTTTTCGTTTTGCCTGGCGGGCAATAATCCACGTCTGACAAATTTTAGATTATCCAAAAATGAATTTGTACTATTTCATTTTCTCCCGGCGTTTTTTCAGTATTAGAATGTAGCCATAGTTTATAGTCAGGTAAGTGCACGCTCAGTGACCATCGTTTTGCTGCAATATGTCTGATAATCTAATGTGAGAAGTACAAGTCGAAAATAAAACCAGTACAGAATGCGGGCGATATACCGGATGGAGCAGATGAGACAGTCGCATGATGTGGTTTTCATGAGACATCAGTAGATAATGCTGCTATGAAAAGTAGCAGGCAATGAAGTGGAAGCAGGAGCAATATATATTGATTTTTGATGGTGAGCGCATCGGGAGGCAATAGGCAGGAAAGTCATATTAAAATAATCGATTATGTGCTAAGAGACTAAATTGATTCCTTTAATTTCGCATTTTTAAAACTGAACCAAATGAAAAAAATCATATTCCTTATTTGTGTTTTACCGCTCTTCGCGCAGGCACAAGAGTACATCAAACCTGTGGAAGCGGACAAAACGCGCTTTGAAAACCAGGCCTTTTATGAGGTGAAAAATTACACCAAAAAGCAAAGCAACAAAAAACAGGTAGTCAAAAACATCATTTTTATGGTTGGTGATGGCATGGGCACCTCGCAAGTATATGCTGGCCTGGTAGCCAACAAAGGCAATCTTTACTTAAAAACAATGCCTGTAGCTGGCTTCAACAAAACAAATTCTGCCGATGACCTCATCACCGACTCTGCTGCCGGAGCCACAGCGTTTGCAATTGGAGAAAAGACCAACAATGGCGCCATTGGGGTAGATGTGAACGGAATCCCAAAAAAACCATCTTCGAGACGGCTGAGGAAAAAGGCCTGAGTACCGGTTTGGTGGCCACCTGCGCCATCACTCACGCCACTCCGGCCTCTTTTGTCGCGCACCAGCCCGACAGGAATATGTACGAAGAAATTGCCGCAGATTTTTTAAACACCGACATCGACTTGTTTATCGGTGGAGGGCGCGACCACTTCAATAAAAGAAAGGACGGTCGCGATCTGTTGGCCGAATTAAAGAAAAAAGGCTACGATACAGTATCTGCTATCGACTCGCTTAGATTTGCCAAAGGCGAAAAAGTAGCCGCACTGCTGGCCGAAGAACATCTGCCACCGATGGAAATGGGTCGCGGTGATATGTTGAAATCCTCCACAGTATTTGCTCTGGATAAATTGAAAAAAAACAAGAATGGGTTTTTTCTTGTGGTCGAAGGCTCGCAAATAGATTGGGGTGGGCATGACAACAATGTGCCTTATATCGTTTCCGAAATGCTGGATTTTGACCAAACCGTTGGTGAGGTACTCAAATTTGCTGCTGCTGATGGCGAAACCCTGGTAGTGATCACCGCCGACCATGAAACGGGCGGTATGGCTGTTAGTGGTGGTGACCTAGAGCAGGGTGTGGTATCAGGGAAATTCACCACCGAAAACCACACAGCCGTAATGGTGCCCGTATTTGCCTATGGCCCTCAGGCTGAGCTATTCGGAGGCATTATGGAAAACACCGATTTCTATTTCAAATTTAAGCAGGTGCTCGGCCTACCGTAGCAGCTTACAACTTTAATTCTATTTGTATTGGGTCTGTTACCTAAGTTTGATAAAACCCGGATGGGGAGATCATCCACGCAAACAATATGGATCGACGGTTTTTGTGGCAGCTTAAAATCCGCATGGAAAAAAACATATGTTAGCCTACCACTACACCAGATAGGGGCTGGTCAAAAGGTGTTCATTGGCCAGGTGCTTCAAATGCTCACTGTTTGTTTGGTCTATT
>JAAUQL010000170.1 GCA_012033595.1 Cyclobacteriaceae bacterium
TTTTTACCATGGCAAACACTGAGCTTTTTTATCGGGTTAATAGGTGGTGCAAAACGAGTGTCGCCAAGCAATGGGCATTTCAATTAAAAACTGCGACTATGGGTAGAAATAGCATTTTTTTTGTTTAATCCTGTGCATGGGAGCCTGTGCGGACAAAAAATACCAAATGGCAGGCGAGTTGGTAGAACAAATACGAATGGACTATGCGCCCGATAAGCGTACTGCGGTTTTTGATATCCAGATAAGGGATTCGACACCGCTCGGCATCACAGGCACTACTAATCTCCCCCAAGCCAGAGCGGCCCTTTTGGCCGGTCTCCGCAAAAGGGACATCAAAGTAAAGGAGGAAATAGAACTGCTTCCCCATACCGCTTTGGGCGAAAATATCTTTGGGCTCATTAATCTTTCTGTAGCAAATATGCGCTCACGGTCAGCATACAATGCCGAGCTCGTGACGCAGGCATTGTTGGGTACCCCGGTGAATATTTTGCTGAAAAAGGATGACTGGTATTTGGTACAAACCCCCGATCGCTATATTGCCTGGATTACTACCGCCAGTCTGGTGCCTATGTCGGCTCAAAAAATCAAAGACTGGAAAAAGGCCAGTAAAATCATTTATATCAATACCTACGGGCATGCACTAGGTCCTGATCTTAAAAATCGCGTCTCGGATCTGGTAGCCGGCGATGTATTACAGCTCCATGGCGAATCAGCAGCATATTGGATGGTAACTTTTCCCGATGGTCGCGAAGCCCGGATAGCCAGAAAAGAAGCCAAGAAGCTGCCCGACTGGATAGCAAATATAACCGTATCCGATAGTTCGATGGTTCGGATGGCTACTTCGCTGATGGGGGTGCCATATCTTTGGGGTGGCACATCAGTGAAGGGGGTAGACTGTAGCGGATTTACCAAGACCGTTTTTCTGATGCACGGCTATGTCTTGCCCAGAGATGCCTCGCAGCAGGTTTTTGCAGGGCAATTGGTGGATTCAGTCGGCAATTTTTCCCAGCACCGTGTGGGCGATCTTCTTTTCTTTGGCAGAAAAAATGAAGATGGTTCAGAACGGGTAATTCATGTTGGATTATGGATAGGCGACCAACAATTTATACATGCAGCCGGCGATGTGCACATCAGCAGCATAGACTCGCTCCAGCCACATTACGATCGCTACAACCACCAACGGTATCTCCGAACCAGGCGATTAATAGGAATAGATGACCCCCTCATCGCAAAATTGGCAGAAATCTATTGAAAGGGCGGCGCATAAAAAATGTAAGCCGGCCATTTACGACCGGCTTACTACCTAATTAATTTACTATGCGTATTGCTACATGGTAGCGAATAGCCTGATTAAACTGCACCTTGAGGATGCCGCTTACCCTTGAGGAAAGCCCTGATGATGATTCTACTTTACATGATATTAGCCAAAGACGCAATCTCTCTTAGAAAAAAACGTTTGCTGACGAGCGCTATAGTCGGCAAGTTAATTTTCCCGAAGGACAATGCAAAATTAAAATCTCTTGGTGGCAGTAATAGATTTCCGCATTCGGTAAACCAGGTACCACGAAGATCAAATGCTGTGCCAACCACCCACCATGCGTTTTTAAGCACTTTTTACTTCTGAGATTGTCCATAATTGTGCGATTGTGTTCGCCAGCGTACGTAGTGATGGGCAGTATGCTTCCTGACTTCACAGCTTATTTGTGGCCGGAATTGTTCTTTAAGCCCGGATGTTTTTAGCTATAGTGCTGGCGACACTGACTGCTACCTTTACTACTCCTAGTCCACGATGTAAGTTGCACCACCCAGGTAATAGAAAAAATCTAATAATAAAATGTGTAATTTTATGAAATTGAAATTTTGAACCGGGGCACATGTTACAGCATAATCAAAGCACATTATTGATCGATTCTCCAGCTCAACCACTTCTCAGGGAGCAGGGGCACCCACAAAATGCCAGGTGCATCATTAAACTCGATGGGCAGTTGATTGCAGATGTGCAGGAAACCAGCAACAAGCTGTTTGATTGCAATATTTCGATGATGGTCGGCAAGCCTGTCACCATGATTTTTCCGGAGTTTCAACCCGATGGACAGCTATCGCGCGAGGTGTACAATTCATTACTGGGGCGAGTGCAATTGGGTCAGCCTGCCTCGGCAATGATGCAAATAAAGGGAGCGGCCAGCGAATTGCACTATACTGATGTACAAGTATTTAGTTTTGAGCCCGACAAGTACTTTCTGACCCTGAGTCCAAAAAAGTTTGAAGTTTCAAGTATAAAACACACCATAGCGGGCAGGGAGCCAATCAACATTCAAAACCTGCTGGTAGATGGTTCGCTGATGTTCAAATGCTATGACACAGATGGCTCGGTTTATTATCTCAATTCCGCCTATTTAGAATATACCGCCACGTCTTTCAATCAGCAACTTCAGGAAGGCTGGCTTCGATCCATACACAGCGAAGATAAAGAAAATGTAAAAAAATTAGTAGCACAGGCCCTCAAAAAGCACGAAAAGTACCATGTGAGCTACAGGCTCGAAAAGGCCGACAACAGCTATACCAAAGTGTATGAATCGGGCATTCCGGTGTTCAATAGCAATGGAGTCTTCAACGGGTTGGCTTCGGCCATCATCGACATGCCGGATACCACGCCGTCTTTTGACGACAGCATTTTAAAGCGAAAAGAAGACCTGGTCGAACTATCAGAATCTGCTCCGGTATTGTTTAAAATGGCAAACAATAAAAGTGAGTTTTACTATTTCAGTAATCAGTGGATCAATTTTACCGGAAGACCACTGAAGGAACAGAAAAATGATGGTTGGTATGCCAATATCTATAAAGACGACGTCGATTTGGTAAAATCATCGATAGAAGCGGCCTTTTCCAAAAGGAAAAAATATGGCATAGTTTATCGTATCTACAATAAAAAGCAGCAGCTCAAATGGGTGCATGAGGCCGGGATACCGCTTTACGAATCGGAAGGCGCATTTTCGGGGTATATCTCTGCCACCATCGATATCACCGACAAAAAACTGGAAGAGGACGAGCGCAATCTGCAGCAGGCTCTGCAGGAGTCGGAGCGCAAACTGCACAACTCACTGGAAAAATCCCACCTGATTGCTTTTTCGCTCGATCGAGAGGGCAAAATCACTTTTTGCAACGAAGAGCTCTGTATAGTGACAGGCAAGCTGAAGGAGGAAATTGTGGGTCGTTTTTTTTACCAATGTCTCTTTAGACCAAACCTGGAGGAGGATGCCAAAAATTTTCTGCACAATATCATATACAATAGCGGGTATGTGAGCACTTTCGAAGGGCACATCGCGCATAAGCTTGGCAAGACAGTGATCCTCAAGCTGAGCTCGGTAGTGCTTTACAATGCCAAAGGCCAAATAGCCGGCGTGACCCTGGTAGGAGAAAATGTGACCGAAAAGCGTAAAATCGCTGAAGAACTGAAGCGCAGCAGCGACCAGCTCAAAGAGCTGTTTGACAACGCCAATGACCTGATACAGATTTTTGGCCTCGACGGCCAATTGCAATTTGTAAACAAGATTTGGAAAGAAAAACTGGGCTACGAGGGGGACGAAATTCACAAGCTCAAGATCAACGACATTGTGCATCCCGACTACATCAGCAAGACCACCATAGCCCTGGAGCTGATTACTGAAGGCAAAAACGTAGATAAATTCGATACCGTGTTTGTGGCCAAAAACGGCAAGAAACTTTACCTCACCGGCGGGGTGAACTGCTCATTCAAAGACGGAAAGCCTATCGAATTTAAGGGCATCTTCCACGATATCACCGAGCGGATCAGGGCCGAAAAGGCTCAGGCCTTGTATTACAAAATAGCCAATATGGCTATACACAGTTCTAATATCGAAACCTTGTTCGCCAACATACATCATGAGTTGAGCAACATCATCGAAGCCAAAAATTTTTACGTCGCTCTGGTAGATCAAGACAACAAAAAGCTCAATTTTCCTTATTTCATAGACGAAAATTCTTCCCTGTCAGATAACCGCTTCGAGCGCAAATTGAGCAACGGCATTACCGAGTACGCCATGGGCTCCAACAAGCCATTGTTTCTATACGAAAAGGACATCATCAACCTCGAATACCATGGTAAAATAGTAATGAATGGCGAAATACCTAAAATCTGGCTAGGTGTGCCATTGCGCATCTCCAACCGGGTAATAGGCATCATCTCCCTGCAATGCTATTCACAACGCACCACTTATAATTATAAAGACCTCGAACTGCTCGACTTCATTTCGGGTCAGGTGGCACTGGCGATAGAACGAAAGCAGAAAGAGCACAAAATTTACGAACAGTCGGCAAGGCTCAAGGCGATTTTTGAAAGTAGCAGCCACCTCATCTGGTCTGTGGACACAAAATTTGATTTTACCTCCTACAACCAAAATTATTCCAAGGCCAACATGGATTTTTATAATCTCGACCCCATCGACAAAAGTCATAAAGGGCGAAAGTCAAAGCGATTGACCAACGACGAACAATTTTGGAAAGAAAAGTATGAGGAAGTGCTGGGTGGAAAATTTTTGCATTTCGAAACCTCGTTGCAAAACAAGACCACCAACCAGGAAATTTGGAAAGAAATATACCTGAACCCCATCTATCAGGAAGATGGCACCATACAAGAGGTCTCGGGCATTGCCCACGACGTCACCGAAAAGAAATTTTCGGACATGGCCTTGCTCGAAAGTGAGGAAAAATTCAGGAATATTTTCGAATCCTTCCAGGACATATACTTTCGACTCGATAAGCGCGGCACCATAGTAATGGTGAGTCCGTCGGTAAAGGAACTGCTGGGGTACGAAGAAGATTTTGTGGTGGGCAACAACATAGTCAATTTTTACCCGCATGTCGAACATTCGAAAAAGCTGGTCAGAATTCTGCTCAAGGAAAAAAGTCTGCGCAATGTGGAAGCTTCGGTAAAGACCAAAGCGGGCAGGGTAGTACAGTTTCTTTGCAACATTCGGGTACTGTTCAAAAACAATGAATATGTGTGGATAGAAGGTGTCGCCAGAGATATCTCCCAACTCAAAGCTACCAACCTCGAATTGCAAAAAGCCAAGGAAGTTGCCGAGCGTTCACTCAAAGTAAAGGAGAGTTTTCTGGCCAATATGAGCCATGAGATCAGGACCCCAATGAATGGGGTAATCGGAACCATAGACCTGATGAATAGCACGGTGCTCGACGAGAACAACACC
>JAAUQL010000171.1 GCA_012033595.1 Cyclobacteriaceae bacterium
GTTGAATTTCTGTCAAACATTTTCCCTTTCCAAAAAAAAGGGTATTATGGCACTACAAATGAAGAATTTCGGAAAAACGCTCCCTCTTAAAGTAAACGATGCCTTCGTGTATCGAAATTTTAAGAAATTCTCGCTTGAAGAAAAAGTGATCATTTTCTCTCACCTCGCAACGATCCTATTTTGCTTTTTCCCATGGACGAGCCACGAGCCCTTGTACGGAGAACCTTATACCCAAAATGCTTTTGGCGGACCCACTATGATCATTGGTGTTTTCGTTTTTTTGGTCTCTTGTGCCGTTTCTTTCTTTTGGCTAAACAAGGTTCTCAATAAGAAATGGTGGCCGCTTCGCGTCAGTGAAAACAAGTTCCTCTGGGTCGCTGGATGGCAACAACTGTTACTTCTTTTTTGTGCGACCTCTGTGCTCTTGCTCATTGGACGAGGATTTGAAAACTCTGAAATTCGCATGGGGATCTCCTTTTGTTTTATTGCACAAGTCGCCGGCGTGACGGCAACATTCATCCGATCGCGAGACACAAAACGAAACGAAGTGATGTCTTTTTTCCAGCATCCAACCCGAGACACAAAAACCAAACCAAGCCCAAAGGCACAAAAGCTTTTTGATATCCCCGCGGGGGCAAAAAAACAAATATCGAAAAACCATAATAAAAACTGCGCACAAAATACTATCCATTAACTCCTAAAAACAATGACCGACGCGAAAAAAGATGATAGCACCCGAGTTACCTTCCTTCATGAAGCACAACAAGAAGGCCGCGCCTCTGGAGAGATGAAAGTCGACTTGGACCAAGCTATCCAAGAGATTACGCACATTATGAATGACAGTGCGATGGAGGCTTATAAAAATAAATCAGAAGAAGAATGGCCAACGACAAAAATGGCGATTTACTGCCATGATTGTCGAACCGTCGTCCCCGCCGGAATGGGGAAATCTCTGCGTGGGAATCCTCGAACGGTTTGTGGGATTTGTAATAGTAAAAAAATATCTATGGGACGAGAGGAGGCGCTTCGAAGTTTTTATCAACTTGACGAAAATAATCACAAGAAACAAAAACATGGACCACACGAAGAGAAAGAAGGCCCTCATTCTTCTGAGAAAAACATCATTAAAATTTAATGAAGGATTTGCTTTGAGTTTTTTGTCGCTTGTGCGAGAATTTTCCCCACGATATTAATTTTTAACCACCAAATGAGTAAAACACCCGACGATTCCGCTCGAAAAGACGCTCTCAAAGCGGCCTTGGCCCAAATAGAAAAAAATTTTGGGAAAGGGGCTGTTATGAGACTCGGAGAACACGAACAAGTAAAAATAAAAAATATTTCCTCTGGGGCCATTTCTATCGACATCGCCCTTGGGGGTGGGTGGCCTTGTGGGCGGATTATTGAGATTTATGGGCCAGAAAGCTCCGGAAAAACAACGCTTACTTTGCATGCCGCCGCCGAATTCCAAAAAGACGGGGGAACGGTGGCTTTTATTGATGCAGAACATGCGCTTGATACTGCATACGCGCGAAAGCTTGGGGTAGATGTTGATGAACTTCTCCTTTCTCAACCAGATTCTGGTGAGCAGGCACTGGAGATCGTAGAGGCGCTTGTGCGATCTGGGGGGTTGATCTCATTATCATTGACTCCGTCGCCGCACTTACACCGCGCGCAGAAATAGAAGGATCTATGGGGGATGCTCAAATGGGATTACACGCGCGACTTATGAGTCAGGCATTACGAAAACTCACGGCCATCACCGCAAAGACAGGAACCACTATTATTTTCATCAACCAAATCCGAATGAAGATCGGGGTGATGTTCGGGAACCCAGAAACCACAACCGGAGGAAATGCCTTGAAATTTTACTCTTCTGTACGAGTAGAGGTTCGAAAAGGAGGAAAGATCGAATCTGGTACTGGAACGGAAAAACAAGCCGACGGAAATGCTATGAAAATCAAAGTGGTGAAAAACAAAGTCGCTCCGCCATTCCGAACAGCAGAAGTAGATATTTTCTTTAACGAAGGAATCTCTGGTGAATCCGATCTTTTGAACACCGCGGTAAACTTCGATATTGTGAAGAAATCTGGCGCGTTCTTCTCTTATGGAGATACAAAGCTCGGACAAGGAAAGCTAAATGCTATTCAGTATTTCCGAGATCATCCTGAATTGGTAGAGAAAATTGATAAAGAGGTACGAGAAAAAATTGCTTAGTTATTTTTAAACCGAGAAATATAAAAACAGTGGGGTTTATCCTTGCTGTTTTTTTCTAAGTTTTTACACTGTAACTATTTTTAACCGAATAAAGAATGTCAAAAAGAGTAAATATCTCATCGGGAAGTGAGTGGGAGGGAATTATTGGATACTCTCGTGGGGTGAAAATTGGAAATGTAATTGAGCTCTCTGGAACAACCGCTATGCGAAATGGAAAATTGGTTGGCGAGGGAGATCCATACGAACAGACAAAGTGTGCTCTGTCTATTATAAAAGAATCCCTCAAAGAAGCTGGAGCAGAAATAAAGGATGTCGTTCGAACGCGAATCTTTATGAAGGATATTTCTCAGTGGGAAGCGGTGGGAAAAGCGCATGGGGAAGTTTTTAAAGATATAAAACCTGCCACTACTATTTTAGAGGTAAGTAAATTAATTTCTTCATTTTTTTTTGTAGATATCTTCAATAATTCCAATTCTTACTTCCTGGCTTAGGTTTTTTCCAGATAATTCATTTGTGATAAAATAGTATCGGAATCATCGCTTTTTTGGTGTACCCTCAAAATGGTTTTATCGGTTACTCCAAAAAGCTCTTTTCCAAACCATCCTTTATCTTTGGTTAGTCCATAATCCTTAAGTTTTTCGTTAAGGAATTCAATCTTATTTTCATCTACAATTTCTCCAATCATGTATACATCAATTATCGACAAAGTATCGCTATAAGTTGTTTTTTGATTGATTATTTCAGAACCCTTAAACTTCAGATTGTTCTTTTGTAAATCTCTGAACCAATGTCTCAAAACGCGTTTCTCTCAATACATCTGTAAAAATTTTTGCGCTTGGTAAAATAACCAGGATGATGAATATCAACATGTATCTTTTAATTTTTTTCTCACGCAATGGATCCATAAAACTCTTGGTAGGAAATTGCAAATATTTCACAACAAAATAGGTAGATAAACTAATGAATACCGTATTGATAAAAAACAGGTAAAACGCTCCAAAAAAGAAATTAAATTGCAGGGTAGCAAGCCCATAACCTGCAGTACACAATGGAGGCATTAAAGCAGTAGCAATGGCTACCCCTGGAACCACATTACTTTTTTCGCGACGTGAACCTGCTACGATTCCTGCCAATCCTCCAAAAGCTGCAATAAGCACATCTAAAATAGTCGGTTTCGTACGGGCTATTAACTCGGGCGATGCTTCTTTTAAAGGGCTCAACATAAACAAGATAGTTGAGGTTATTAAACTAACTACAATGGCAATACCAAAGTTTTTTTAGTGCCCGCATTAATGTTTCCCAATCGTTTGTGCCAACAGATAAACCAATTGCAATGATAGGACCCCATTAAAGGAGAAATTAACATGGCGCCGATTACCACTGGAATTGAACCAGCATTAAGCCCAATGGATGCAATAAAGATTGAAGCAATTAATATCCAGACAGTTGGTCCACGGAAGACCATGTCTTTTTTGATGCTTTGTACGGTACCTTCAATATCGGTACCCTCTCTAATCGCCATAATTTCCTGAAGGAAATCCTTTGCAGATTTTACAAGGCTTGAGAAGTTATATATCAGGATTTTTCGTTTTATTTCCTGCTTCTTATCTCGGTCTTCATTTTGTTTGGTTGGTTCCATAGGTTAAGATAAAAGTGTAAAGTCTAAAGTTATAAAGTTATTTTGAGATGGAAATAAACAAGTAAAAAGTTTATGTATTTTGGTTTAAACTTTACAAGCTTTTTACTTTCAACTTTCAACTTTCAACTTTCTACTTAAAAGCAGCTATCCCCGTAATATCCATCCCTGTAATCAACAAATGAATATCGTGCGTTCCTTCGTAGGTGATTACCGATTCTAAATTCATCATGTGCCTCATCATTGGATAATCTCCTGTAATTCCCATAGCGCCAAGAATTTGCCTTGTTTCGCGTGCAACATTTAATGCCATTTCCACATTATTGCGTTTTGCCATTGATATTTGCCCTGGTGTTGCCTGATTGTTATTTCTAAGTGTTCCTAAACGCCAAACAAGTAACTGTGCCTTTGTTATTTCAGTAAGTATTTCAGCTAGTTTTTTTTGTTGCAATTGAAACGAAGCAATCGGAACATTAAATTGTTTTCTTTCCAAGGCATAAGTTAAAGCTGTACGGTAACAATCAATGGCTGAACCTACTGATCCCCAAGCAATTCCGTATCTTGCCGAATTAAGGCACATCATGGGTCCTTTTAAGCCTTGTATACCAGGTAAAATATTCTCTTCTGGTACTACTACATTGTCAAATACTAATTCGCCCGTTAGAGAGGCTCTTAATGACCATTTTTTGATATTTCCGGTGCGGAAAAGCCCCTCATATCCTTTTCAACGATTAAACCACGTATTTTTCCTTCATCATCTTTAGCCCAAACCACTGCAATATCGGCAATAGGTGAGTTTGTAATCCACATTTTAGCTCCATTTAGGATATAATTGCCGTTTTGCTTGCTCAGTTTGGTTTCCATGCTTCCGGGATCTGAACCATGATTTGGCTCAGTTAAACCAAAACATCCAATCATTTCACCTGTTGCCAGCTTTGGCAAATATTTCTTTTTTTGCTCTTCGTTTCCAAAATAATAAATCGGATACATTACCAGCGAGCTTTGTACTGATGCTGAAGAACGAATGGATGAATCTCCAGCCTCCAGTTCTTGCATTATTAATCCGTACGAGATTTGATCCAAACCCGCGCCGCCATATTCTTCAGGGATAAACGGACCCAGCAGGCCTAGTTCTCCCATTTCCTTCATCAAATGTTCTGGATAGCGATGGTTTTGCGCATAATCATCAATAATCGGTTTAACATTTCTGTTTACCCAATCTCTCACAGAATCTCTTATAAGTTTCTGATCTTCAGTCAATAAATCATCAATTTTTGTAGTAGTCAACTATTTTTCATCTTTTTAATTGTTTTCTATGAATGTATCTTCAAATTTTAAATATATTTTGCTTATGATAAATGTCCAATCAATGTCAT